>NZ_JBSKHS010000008.1:35171-201642 GCF_057128685.1 Pseudomonas artemisiae | reverse complement strand
AATACGTCGAGGCGTGAGAGCGGCTGCTCAGCAAAGTCCAGAACAGCGCCTAAATCCTGAGCGACAGACATAAAAAAATCCGGAATCTATAATCAGATTCCGGATTTTCCTGCTACCCAAGGATTAGTCAACAATCCTTAAGTGAACAGCATTGCGCACCCGCGGGGCCTTTTTTTTATGGAAGCAAACGCTGGTTTAGGTGTTACAAGATGTTATACCATAACATTTCTAATGCTTGGCCTAGCGTTGTGTATACCGCAGGCGCAGGGGTCGGTCGACAGGCCCTGGCGCTCGCTTCCATGGAAACTGGCATGTTTATTCAATCAAGGAATGCGCTGTGGCCGTTGTCGCCCATAGCGATCGCGCTTTTTATCGCTCACCCGGCCTATGCGGCAGAGGTCGTGAACCTGCAACCGGTGGTGGTGACCGCTAACCCTCTGGGCAGCGAAGCCGTTGCCGCCCCCAGCACGGTAGTAGAGGGCGATACGCTGACCCTGCGGCAGAAGGGTAGCCTGGGTGAAACCCTGGCCCACGAGCCCGGTGTATCCTCTTCGTACTTTGGCCCGGGTGCCAGCCGACCGATCATCCGCGGGCTCGATGGCGATCGGATTCGCCTGCTACGCAATGGGGTAGGGGCGCTGGACGCCTCATCGCTGTCCTACGATCACGCCGTACCGCTGGACCCGGTGAACGTTGACCGGATTGAAATCGTGCGTGGCCCAGCCGCGCTCTTGTATGGAGGCAACGCCATCGGCGGGGTGGTCAATACCTTCGATAACCGCATTCCTACCGAAGCCATCGAGGGCATTCATGGTGCGGGCGAGCTGCGTTACGGCGGCGCCGATACCACCCGAAGCAGCGCGGGTAAGCTCGAAGCAGGCAATGGGGTGTTCGCCCTGCACCTGGATGCCAATAGCCGGCAGTTCAATGACCTGCGTATTCCTGGTTATGCCCGCACGGGCGAGCAGCGTGCGCTTGAACCCGGGGACGACCACAAGCACCGGCTGGGCAATAGCGATGGGCGCCAGGACGGCGGCGCGGTAGGCGGTTCCTACACCTGGGATAACGGCTATGCCGGGGTGTCCTACTCCGGTTACGACGCCAACTACGGCTCCCCCGCCGAGCAAGGTGTGCGCCTGCGCATGCAGCAGGATCACTACGCCTTCGCCTCGGAACTGCGCAACCTGGCCGGCCCGTTTACCTCGGTGAAGCTAGACGCGGCCTACACCGATTACCAGCACAAGGAAATAGAAGACGGTGAAGTGGGTACCACCTTCAAGAACAAAGGCTATGAAGCACGCGTGGAGGCCCGTCATCAGCCTATCGGGCCGGTAACCGGTGTGGTGGGAGCGCAGGTGACCCGCAGTGAATTCTCAGCCTTGGGCGAAGAAGCCTTTGTGCCCCAAACCGATACGGACGCTGGGGCGGTATTCGTTCTTGAAGAGTGGCAAGCCACGGAACGCCTGAAAGCCACCTTGGGCGGGCGGCTGGAACACACCACGGTCAACCCTGACGCAGGCGGCAACGAGCGGTTTGCCAACGCCAGCAGCACCAGCAGTTTCACTGCGGGCAGCGTGTCCACCGGCGCGGTCTATACCCTTACGCCCACTTGGGCCTTGGCCGCAACCCTGGGCTACACCGAGCGCGCACCCACCTTCTATGAGCTGTATGCCAACGGTGCCCACGTGGCCACGGGCACTTATGAAGTAGGTGATTCGGGGTTGTCCAAAGAAAAAGCCGTGAGTAGCGACCTGGCCCTGCGTTTCGACAATCAGGTGCACAAGGGCAGCATTGGCGTGTTCTACAGCCACTTTTCCAATTACATCGGTTTGCTGGGCAGTGGCCGCTCTCTCAGCGATGAAGGGGACGTGGACGCCGATGGCATTCCTGAATACACCTATTCAGGCGTACGCGCGCGTTTCGCTGGTATCGAGGCCCAAGATCACTGGAAGCTAGGGGATACCGCCTATGGCAGCTTCGCCTTGGAGCTGTCGGCGGACTACACCTGGGCCAAGAACCTGGACACCGGCGAGCCGTTGCCGCGCATCGCACCCCTGCGGGTGAACACAGGCCTGTTGTGGAACAAGGATGCCTGGCAGGCCCGCTTGGATGTAGAGCATGCCAGCGCCCAGCGGCGCGTGCCGGACAACGAAACCGATACCGATAGCTATACCACCTTGGGTGCTAGCCTGGGTTATGGCTTTGAGGTCGGTGATAGCCAGTGGCTGGCTTTTGTGAACGCTGAGAACCTTACCAACCAGACCGTGCGCTACGCCAGCTCCATCCTGCGGGATATTGCCCCAGCAGAGGGGCGCAGCCTGCAAGTGGGCTTGCGCACAACCTTCTAAAGGCAGGTGCCTGAAGCGACACAACCCCGAGGGTGGATAGTCCACCGCTCGGGGTTGTGTATGCTCGCTTGGGAAGCAGCGCTGCTAGATTTTCCCGAGTAATACGAGAATCAGCAGGATGACCAGCACGGTACCGATGATGCCTGACGGCCCATAGCCCCAGCTGCGCGAGTGTGGGAAAACGGGTAGACCACCGATCAGCAGCAGAATCAGAATGATGATGAGTAGGGTGCCCATGGCGGATTCCTTAGTGTTTGATCCCTTTGCGGCAACGCCGCGGAGTGAGGCGGTTGGGTACTACCGTCCGCTTGCAACTTATGACACTTCTAGCGCGCAAAAAGTTTGAAATACCTTGAATTGAATGGCCCCGACTCCCGCACCGCTTATGGCTAGGTCAAACCGGGGCGGTTCCTCACGTATGCTAATGGGCCCACGGCTTAGGAGCAGGCAATGTTTAACTACCTTTGGTTCGCCTTGGCGGCGGTGTTGGAGATCGCTGGCTGTTACGGCTTTTATCTATGGCTGCGGCTGGATAAAAGCCCGACCTGGGCGGCTGCGGGGCTCGTGAGCCTGGTGTGTTTTGCCTGTGTGCTTACGCGGGTGGAGGCGGCTTATGCCGGGCGCGCGTATGCGGCCTATGGGGGCATTTACATTGCTGCTTCTCTGGGTTGGCTCGCCTGGGTAGAGCGGGCCCGGCCGTTATGGACCGACTGGCTGGGCGTGGGGATCTGCGTGTTGGGCGCTACGTTGGTGCTGTTCGGGCCTAGGTGGTCTACATAAAACCTTGTTCGCGAGCTGTCGCTCACGCCTATAGGAGGGCGTGGCGTTGTTTATGTGTAGCGAACAGAACTGTTTGAAGAGGTATGACTTTCTTGTAGGAAAGTGTCCAGATTTCCCTTCCAGCGGAGCAATCGGTCTTCGCTGCATTGAACCCCTGTAGGTTACAAGGCAGGCTCGGGGCTCCAACCAAGAAAGGACGCTAACCATGCTTGTACTGACCCGGGCAGTCGGTGAGGAAATCATTATCGGCGATGACATCCGTATCAAGATCCTCTCCATCAGTGGCAACCAAGTGAGGCTGGGCATTGCCGCGCCACGGAGAGTGGAGGTTCATCGCTCGGAGATCTATAAACGGCTCAAGCTGGAGCAAGAGAACACCCTTGCTGTTTCAGGGCGCTGAAGCGGCTCAGTCTTCCAGCAACGCCTTGGGTATGTCATGGCGGGCCAACAACTGGCATTGCTGGCTTTCGAGGTCGAAGAGAATAAACGCCTGACCCTTGGCCAAGGCCTGGCGTACGCGCAATACGCGGGTCTGCAGCGGGGTTTCGTCGCCGTTGTCGGTGCCATCCCGGGTGACGAAATCTTCGATCAGCCGGTTCAGGGTTTCAGGTTCGAGTTGGTCGTAGGGAATCAACAAAGCCGTTCTACCTAAGGGGGAGGAGCGCCCAGCTTACCGCACGCGTGGTGGGGGTTAACTGGCCGCTCGGCCCCGTGAGTTATCGACGGACCGGCATCACCTGCCGATCACCTCATCCACGCTCGGCACCCGGGTGTCGCTTTCCATATGGGTGTCGTGTTCGATCTGCTTGCTGAATTTGCTCAAGGACGCTTGAGCCGGGTCAGCATCGCTGGCGAACACCGGCGGGCTGAGCATATAGGCCGTCAACAAGCGGCTCAGCGCGGCCAGGCTATCAATATGGGTGCGTTCATACCCATGGGTTGCATCACAACCGAAGGCAAGCAAGGCCGCGCGCACGTCATTGCCCGCAGTCACCGCTGAATGGGCATCACTGTAGTAATAACGGAACAAGTCACGGCGTACCGGCAGGCCGTTTTCGCCGCCCAGCTTTAGCAGGTGGCGAGACAGGTGATAATCATAGGGCCCGCTGGAGTCCTGCATGGCCACGCTTACCGCATGCTCACTGGAATGTTGCCCAGGCGCCACCGGCGCGATATCCACCCCCACGAATTCACTCACATCCCAAGGCAGCGCGCCAGCGGCGCCGGAGCCGGTCTCCTCGGTGATGGTGAAGATCGGGTGGCAGTCGATGACCAGCTCGCTTTTGCTGTCCACGATGGCTTTAAGGGCAGCCAGTACCGCCGCGACACCGGCCTTATCATCAAGGTGACGCGCGCTGATATGGCCGCTGTCAGTGAATTCCGGCAGGGGGTCGAAGGCAACGAAATCCCCTACATTCACCCCCAGGGCCTCGGCATCGGCGCGTGTCGCCGAATAGGCGTCCAAGCGTAGCTCCACATGGTCCCAGGTGATGGGCATCTGGTCCACGGCGGTGTTGAACGCATGCCCGGAGGCCATCAGCGGCAATACACTGCCTCGAATGATGCCAGTGTCGGTGAACACGCTGACCCGGCTGCCTTCAGCGAACCGGCTGGACCAGCAGCCCACCGGTGCCAGGCCCAGGCGGCCGTTGTCCTGAAGGGTGCGCACGATGGCGCCAATGGTGTCCAGGTGCGACGACACCGCACGGTCCGGTGAGCTGCGCTTGCCCTTGAGGGTAGCGCGCAGCGTGCCACGGCGGGTAAGTTCATAGGGAATGCCCAGGTTGTCCAGGCATTCGGCAACATAGCGCACGATGGTGTCGGTAAAGCCAGTCGGGCTGGGAATGGCGAGCATTTCCAGCAACACCTTGCGCAGATAATTCATATCCGGCTCGGGGATGGTAGACATCAAGGTTCTCCTCGAGAGTCGCGGGGTGCTCAGCGCACAGGCTGTATGTGTGGGAACAGTAAATCGATGAAGCGTTCCGCGGTTGGCCGGGGTTCATGGTTGGCCAGGCCCACCCGTTCGTTGGCCTCGATAAATACGTAGTCCGGCTGATCGGCGGCAGGTACCAGCAGGTCCAGGCCCACCACGGGAATATCCAAGGCACGGGCGGCCTCGATGGCCGCGTCGCGCAGAACGGGGTGCAGGATGTCGGTCACATCTTCCAAATGGCCACCGGTGTGCAGATTGGCGGTTTTGCGCACAACCAGAATCTGCCCTTTGGGCAAGACACTGCTGTACTCCAAGCCTGCGACCTGCACCGTGCGCTCGGTCTCCCGGTCCAGTGGAATACGGCTTTCGCCATTGGTAGCGGCCTGGCGACGACGGCTCTGGGCTTCGATCAGGTCATGCACGCTATGCTGACCATCTCCAACCACGTGGGCCGGGCGGCGAATGGCCGCGGCCACTACCTCAAAGCCAATCACCACGATGCGCAGGTCGGCGCCTTCATGGAAGCTTTCCAGCAGCACCTGGCTGTCATACTGGCGAGCGTTTTCGATGGCCGCCTGTACCTCTTCCAACGTGCGCAGGTCTACTGCTACACCCAGGCCCTGCTCGCCGTCCAACGGCTTGACCACCACTCGGCCATGCTGTTCGAGGAAGTCCTGGTTGTCATCGGCACTGGCCGCCAGTTGTTGCGCGGGCAGCGACACACCCGCGGCGGCCAGGGTTTTGTGGGTCAGGCTTTTGTCTTGGCAAAGCATCACGCTGATGGAACTGGTGAGGTCGCACAGTGATTCCCGGCAGCGAATCCGCCGGCCACTGTGGCTTAGGGTAAACAGCCCTTGTTCAGCGTCCACAACCTGCACGTCGATGCCGCGACGGTAGGCTTCATCGACGATGATCCGGGCATAGGGGTTCAGGTCGTCGGTGGGGGCGGGGCCCAGGAACAGCTTATGGTTGATCGAGTTCTTACACTTTACCGCAAAGGTGGAAAGGGTACGAAAGCCCAGCTTGCCGTAGAGGTTCTTGGCCAGGCGGTTGTCATGCATCACCGAGAGGTCCAGAAAGGCCAAGCCCCGGCTCATAAAGTGCTCAACCAAATGCCGCACCAGCACTTCCCCTACCCCTGGGCGGGTGCAGCGAGGGTCCACCGCCAGGCACCACAGGCTGCTGCCGTGCTCTGGGTCCTGGAAGGCCGTTCGGTGGTTAAGGCCCATTACGCTGCCGATGATCGACCCATCGGCCTCGTCTTCAGCCAGCCAGTACACCGGCCCGCCCTGGTGGCGAGGTGTGAGTTTGGCCGGGTCCACAGGCAACATGCGGCGTTTGCGGTACAGCTGGTTGATCGCCTCCCAGTCCTGGGCAGTGTAGGCCCGGCGAATCCGGAACCCACGAAACACCCGCTGGGCCGGGCGGTAGTCGCTGAACCACAGCCGCAACGTATCGGAAGGGTCCAGGAACAACTGCTGAGGCGCCTGGGCCAGCACTTGCTGAGGGGCGGCCACATAAAGGGCGATGTCCCGATCCCCGGCATGCTCGTTCAGCAACTCGGTTGCCAAGGCCTGCGGTGACGGCCAGGTATGGCCCATCAACAAGCGGCCCCAGCCACATTGCAAGGGCCGGGGCGTATTGGCCAGTGGCAGGCCGTCTTCGGCGCACAGGGCTTGCAGGCGCTCGTAAGACGGGGGCTGACCACGTTGCAGCCGCTGATTCATGGCATGCGGATGGGCTTTCATCGGTCAAATCCCCTGTTCGCTGAGCCAAAGGTTCAGCGCTGCCAGTTGCCACAGCTTTGAGCCGCGCAAGGGCGTGAGCTGGCCATGGGGGTCGGTGAGCAAGGCATCGATGCGGGCAGGGTTGAACAGGCCGCGATCCTGACTCGGGTCCAGCAGCAGGTCCCGTACCCAGCCCAGGGTGGCGCCTTCCAGGTGCTTGAGGCCAGGTACCGGGAAATAGCCTTTTTTGCGATCGATCACTTCGCTCGGGATTACCCGGCGCGCGGCTTCTTTGAGCACCTGCTTGCCACCGTCCGGCAATTTAAAGCGGCCAGGAATGCGCGCCGACAGTTCCACCAAGCGGTAGTCCAGGAAAGGCGTGCGCGCTTCGAGCCCCCAGGCCATGGTCATGTTGTCCACCCGCTTGACCGGGTCGTCCACCAGCATCACGGTGCTGTCCAGGCGCAGGGCTTTGTCCACTGCGGCATCGGCGCCGGGCATGGCAAAGTGTTCGCGCACAAAGTCCCCGGCGGCGTCTCGGTCCAGGCGCCATTTGGGCTGAACCGTATCGGCGTAGTCAGCATAGCCGCGGTCGAAGAAGGCTTCGCGGTACGCGGCGAAAGGGTCGCTGGCGCCGTCGACCTTAGGGTACCAGTGATAACCGGCGAACAGCTCATCGGCGCCCTGGCCGCTTTGCACCACTTTGCAGTGCTTGGCCACTTCACGGGACAGCAGGTAGAACGCGATGCAGTCATGACTGACCATGGGCTCGCTCATGGCCCGAAAGGCTGCCGGCAACTGCTCGATGATCTCGTGTTCACCAATGCGCAGTTGATGGTGGCGGGTGCCGTAGTGCCGGGCGATCAGGTCTGAGTACTCGAACTCGTTGCCGCGCTCGCCGCCAGCGTCATCGAAACCGATGGAGAACGTCAGCAGGTTGTCTACCCCGGCCTCGCGCAGCAGGCCTACCAGCATGCTCGAATCCACGCCACCCGATAGCAGCACGCCTACGTCCACCGCTGCCCGTTGGCGAATGGCCACGGCTTCGCGGGTTGCGTCCAGTACGCGGTCGGTCCAGCCCGCCAGGTCGAGGGTGCTCTCTTCAGCGGTTGGCCCGTAAGGCAGGGTCCACCAGGTTTTTTCCTCGGTTCGGCCGTCGGCCTCGATACGCATCCAGGTAGCCGCTGGCAACTTTTGCACATTGGCCAGCACGGTACGCGGGGCGGGCACCACGGCATGGAAGTTCAGGTAATGGTTCAAACCAACCGGGTCCAACATCGGGTCGATGTCGCCGCCCTTGAGCAGCGCGGGCAGGGTAGAGGAAAAGCGCAAACGGTTGCCGGTGCGGTTCAGGTACAGCGGCTTGACCCCCAGGCGGTCACGGGCAAGGAACAGGCGTTGGGTGTCGCGCTCCCAGACCGCGAAGGCGAACATGCCATTAAGCTTGGGCAGCAGCGCTTCCTTCCAAGCGTGATAGCCCTTGAGCAGCACCTCTGTGTCGCCGTCGGAATAGAAGCTATACCCCAGGGCTTCGAGTTCTTTTCGCAGCTCCGGGTAATTATAGATGGCGCCGTTGAATGCAAGGGCCAAGCCCAGTTGACCATCGACCATCGGCTGCGCGGAGCAGTCTGACAGGTCCATGATCTTCAGCCGGCGGTGCCCCAGCGCCACCGGGCCCTGGCTGTGAAAGCCCCAGGCGTCGGGTCCTCGAGGGGCCAGGTGGTGAGTGATTCGTTCGACCGCGCCCAGGTCGGCGGGCTGGTTATCGAAGCGGAGCTCTCCTGCGATTCCACACATGTAGCTAAAACCTTTATCAGCATTTGGCGCTACTGGCCTCACAGGGGCTGCCAGAGGCAAGACGCGAGGTCGGCTGGCCAGCGTAAAACCAGGCCGCAAGGGTGCATGGCCAGTAGCGCGGGGCCCTGCTCGGCACCGCCGCCGGGCGGGCATGGGAGCAGGGGCATGGGTTTTGGAGAGAGGCAGGGCGTGATCGTTCCCTTGAGGCGGGCAATCCAACATAGCTGGCTTGCTCGCGACTGGCCGCGTTACCGTGTTGACCCGATCGCGGGCAAGCCCTGCTGCTACGGGGTGTAGGGCCCAGTCCGCAAGGTGAGGGCCAAGCCGGTCTCTACAACGCTTTGCTGGCCTTACGCCAGGCTTCCAGGGCTTCGAGTTCCATGGGCCGGGCCAGGTAATAGCCTTGTACTTCGTGGCAGCCGGCTTGGCGCAGCACCTCCAGTGTGGCGGCGTCCTCGATGCCTTCGGCAACGATGCGATAGCCCAGGCGCAACCCCAGGCCGATCAGGGTCTCCACCAGGCGGCGGTCGCGCTCGTCGGTGCTGACGTTACAGATCAGCGAACGGTCGAGCTTCACCGCCGTGGCGGGCAGTTGGCGCAGGTAGGTCCAGTTGCTGTAGCCGGTGCCGAAATCATCGATAGCCACGTCGATCCCTACCTGACGCAGGCGCTCCAATTGCTCGCGCACCAGCTCCGGGCTCTGGCACAGGGCGCTTTCAGTGAACTCCAGCTCCAGCAAGTGAGGCGGTAGGCCGTGCTCGGCTAACAAGGCTAACAGGTTGTCAGTGAACTGCGCGCCGTCCAGGTCTTCGGCGGACACATTCACCGAGACCTTCAAACCCTGCCCAGCCCGGTGCCAGAAGGTCGCCTGGGCCACGGCCCGGCGGATCACCCACAGGCTCAAAGGGCGGATCATAGAGGTGCGCTCGGCCAGGGGAACGAATTCGCCTGGGTGGACCGTGCCCAGGAAGGGGTGCTCCCAACGCAGCAAAGCCTCTACGGAAAGCACCGCGCCGGTCTGCGCATCGAAACGCGGCTGGTAGGCCATGCGCAACTGCGACGGGCTTTGCAAGGCTTCGGCCAGGGCGCTAAGCAACATGAACGCCCGTTGTTGCGCCCGCCCAAGGCCCGGGTCGTACCAACCCCATCCCTTGCCCTTGGTGCGTGCGTCATCCGACGCGCTGACCACCATGCGCAGCCAGTCCGGGAGGCTGGCCTGGCTTTGGATAAGCTCGATGGCCCCGATGCCGATCTGCGTTTGAATCGGGATACCGGCGCATATCAATGGCTGCTTGAAGCGCTGGGTGATGGTGCAAAACAATCGGTCGCTTTCCGGGCCGCGCCCACCTTGGAAGAAAAACCCAAAGCGGGTCTGGCTGATCCGGTAAATGGCCGTTTGAGCAGGCAGCACGGCCTTGAGTTCGTCGTGCATGGCCAGCATCAAGTCTTGGGAAAACTGATAGCCCAATGCCTTGACGATGTCGTTCAACATCTGCGGCGAGACCATGTCGATGGACACCAGTGAGTGGGCGCGGTCGTCTCGATGTTCGAAGATATCTTCTTCCAGCCGGGTGCGGTTGAGCATGCCAGTCTGCTGATCACGGAAGGTGTAATCGCGCACGCTAGCGATTCGCTGCATCACCAATGACGCAAACCGTTTCAGGCCTTGGGCTTCACGGGCAGTCAAACCCGGCCGAGGCTGGGTATCTATCACGCACAGGCTGCCCAGCCCCAGGCCATCGTCGGTGACCAAGGGCATGCCGGCGTAAAAGCGGATATGGGGCGCACCGGTTACCAGAGGGTTGTCTTTGAAACGGTCATCCAGCGCGGTGTCTTCGACCACAAATAACGCGTCGGACAAAATCGCGTAGCCACAAAAGGACACATCACGGGGGGTGCCCCTGACGCTAAGGCCGCGGCTGGCCTTGAACCACTGGCGTTGCTCTTCGAGAATCGAGATCAGCGCGATCGGGGCGTTGAAATAGTTGCGCACCAGTTCGACAATGTCTTCGAACACCGGGTCCAGGGTGCCCTCAAGCAGGCACAGGCCCGCCACGCGATGCAGGCGGGCCGCTTCGTTGATGGGCGTGGGGGCAGGCTGGGTCATGTAATGTTTTCCACAAGGTACAAGGGCGAATCAATCCGTGATATCAAAGTGCCTCTTATCCTACAGGATATCGGCCGCTTCGGCTCAGGCTTGACTGCCCGCCGATCGGTGGTTGCCACCCCCTTTGCTTAGCTGCCTCACCGCGAAGCGATTGGGGTGGCAGGCGAGGGCAACGCTTTGTGACACGGGCAAGGGTTCATGCTCCAGCCAGGCGGCGATCAGTTCGCCGCATAGGGGCGCGGTGATCAGGCCCCGTGAGCCATGGCCGCTGTTGACCCACAGGCCTGGCAACCAGGGGCAGGGCGCGCTTATGGGCGCCCGAGCGTTACGCTGCAAGCCTTGATAGGCCGCCACAAAGGGCGCCTCGGCAGCTACCGGGCCTACGATGGGCAGGTAGTCGGGGCTAGTGCAACGCAGGCCAACGCGCCCCTGAAGGCCCTCGACGCTGGCAGGGGCCAACCACTGGCTGAGCGTTGGCGAGAGGCTCTCCAGTAAGGCCAGGTTGTGCTGGTGTTCAGCCAGGCTAGGCGCGTTGTCCAGGCGTTGGAAGTCAAAGCTAGCCCCCAAGGTATGCTCACCTTGGCGCGCGGGTGCCACATACCCCTCAGCGCACACGACTGTCGCCAAGGCACTGCTGGCTAGGGTAGCGGGCAAGCGGGTGATCTGCCCGCGTATGGGTTTGAGCGGCAAGTGGGCGGTGTGTTCGAAGGCCCCCACTTGGGCGGCGCAGGCCAGCACCACCACCGGCGCGCTGGCTACCAATCGGTCGCCGCCCCAGGCTTGCCACAGGTTACCTTCGCGTTCCAGGCGCAATACCTCTTGGTGCGTATGGACCCGAATAGCGGGGTGTTCGGCCAACAGCGCGCATAAGGCCGGCGGATGCACCCACCCCCCTTCAGGGAACCACAGCCCGCCGTTGGGCAAGGGTGCGCCGGCGAGGGTGCTGGCGTGTTCGGCGCTCACCGCGCGCAGCAGGCTAGGCGCGAACGCTTCAGCCAAGGCTTGCTGGCGCTTGCTGTCGGCCTCGGTGATGCCCAGTTGCAACACCCCACAATCGTCCCAGTCGCGGCCGCGCTCCAGGCGCTCGAGCAAACGCCGGGTATAACCAAAGCCGCTAAGGATCAGCCGCGACAGCGCCGTGCCATGGGCCGACAGTTTCAGGTACAACACCCCTTGCGGGTTGCCCGAGGCTTCACCGGCCAACTGCCCGTGGCGCTCTAGCAGGGTGACCTGCCAGCCTCTGGCCGCCAGGCTGGCGGCCGTGGCACAGCCGGCCAGGCCGGCACCGATGACCAGCGCTTCCCGTGGGCCAGGTACTTTGGGTGGGTAAGCGAACCAGGGTTGGCTTTCAGGCTTAGGTACCACGGCAGGCTCCGCGGTGCCGATAAACTCACCCCGCATGATTTCCCACTTCTTGCCCTGCCCAGGCAAGCGTTTCATCTTGAACCCCACCGCCCTTAATCCCCGCCGCACGGCCCCTGCTGAACTGAAAGTACCCAGGGTCGCCCCAGAAGCGGACAGCCGCGCAACCTCGGCGAACAGTTCTGGTGTCCACATGTCCGGGTTCTTGGCCGGAGCGAAACCGTCCAGGAACCACGCATCCACGCTGCCCCGCACCTGGCTCAGTTGGGCCCGCGCATCCCCGATCAACACGCTGAGGGTCACTCGCCCTTGAGCGAACACCAAGTGCTGAGCGCCCTCATGTATAGCCTGGTAGCTGGTTTGCAATGCTTCTGCCCAGGGTGCCAGGCCTGGCCACGGCGCCAGGGCCCGAGTGAGGTCTGCCTGGGTAAGGGGGAATTTCTCGGTACTGATGAAGTGCAAGCGCGCTCCTGGCCTGGCGGTAGCATCGAACAGGCGCCAGGCGCAGAGGAAGTTCAGCCCCGTGCCAAAGCCGGTTTCGCCGATTACCAAGGTGCTATCAACGGCCAGTTCGGCGAACCGCTGTTCCAGACGATTCTGTTCCAGGAACACATAACGGGTCTCTTCCAGAGCGGCCTGGCTGGAGTAGTACACGTCGCCAAAGGCCAGGGATAGCGGCTGGCCGTTCTCGTCCCAGTCGAGCTGGGCGCAGGTGGTGGGGTTGGGCATGGGGCGTTGACAGCTTCGCAGTAAGGCGGGCGAGTATTTTGCCATACCCTGGTGTCCAGATAAGCAGCCAGAGGGAGCACGCTTATGTTCGAATCCGCCGAAATCGGCCATGCCATCGACGATGACACCTACAAGGCCGCGGTACCGGCCCTGCGTGAGGCGCTGTTGGACGCCCAATACGAACTCAAGGAGCGAGGTAGTTTCCCGGTTATCGTGCTGATCAACGGCATCGAGGGGGCCGGTAAGGGCGAAACGGTGAAACTGCTTAATGAGTGGATGGACCCGCGGTTGATCGAAGTGCGCACCTTCGACGAACAAACCGACGAAGAACTGGACCGGCCCCCGGCCTGGCGCTATTGGCGCCAACTGCCGGCTAAGGGGCGTATGGGGATCTTCTTTGGCAACTGGTACAGCCAGATGCTGCAGGGCCGGGTGCATGGCAAATTCAAGGACGCCGTGCTCGACCAAGCCATCAACCAGGCCGAGCGCCTGGAGCAGATGCTCTGCGACGAAGGCGCGCTGATCTTGAAGTTCTGGTTTCACCTGTCCAAGAAGCAGATGAAACACCGCCTCAAAACCCTTAAGGACGACCCGCTGCACAGCTGGCGGATCAGCCCCTTGGACTGGCAGCAATCGAAAACCTACGACCGCTTCGTGCACTACGGCGAGCGGGTATTGCGCCGAACCAGCCGTGAATACGCCCCTTGGCATGTGATAGAAGGCGCGGACAGCAACTACCGCAGCCTGGCGGTGGGCAACATCCTGCTCGAAGGGCTGCAAGCCCGCCTGAAAATGGCCCAGCGGCCTGTTCAACAGGCAGTGCCGCCTTTGGGCAAAAGCCTGGACGAGCGCTCGGTGCTGGACGCCCTGGACCTAAGCCTGGCACTGGAAAAAGACCAGTACCAACGGCAGTTGATCGAAGAGCAGGCACGCCTGGCCACCTTGCTGCGCCATAAACATATGCGCCGCCACGCCCTGGTGGCTGTATTCGAGGGTAATGACGCCGCAGGCAAGGGCGGCGCCATTCGCCGCGTCGCCGCTGCCCTGGACCCTCGCCAGTACCATATCGTGCCGGTGGCGGCGCCTACCGAAGAGGAGCGAGCGCAGCCTTATCTGTGGCGGTTCTGGCGGCACATTCCGGCCAAGCGCCAGTTCACTATCTTCGACCGTTCCTGGTATGGCCGGGTATTGGTGGAGCGCGTAGAGGGTTTTTGCGAGCCGGCGGACTGGCTCAGGGCCTACAGTGAGATCAATGACTTCGAAGAGCAACTGAGCGAAGCGGGCGTGGTAGTGGTGAAGTTCTGGCTGGCCATCGACGCGCAAACCCAGCTTGAGCGCTTCAAGGAGCGGGAAGATACCCCCTTCAAACGCTACAAGATCACCGAAGACGACTGGCGTAACCGGGATAAATGGCCCCAGTACCGTCAGGCCGTGGGCGACATGGTGGACCGTACCAGCACCGAAATCGCCCCATGGACCTTGATTGAGGCTAATGACAAGCGTTGGGCGAGGGTGAAGGTGCTGCGGACTATCAACGAGGCCTTGGAAAAGGCCTTTAGGCAGGATAGTTGAGCTGTTCGCTGTAGCCTGTTCGCGGGCTATGGCCGCTTCTACAGTTCGAAACACTGCCCTGTGGGACAGGGCGCGGCCTGGGGGAACTGATCAGCGACTGCCTGCTTCGACGGGGTAGGTGCTAGCGATGCATCTGCTCACGGGCGGCGCGCTCGATATAGGCCTGGCTTTCACGAACGGCGGCTTCCCGGGTCGTGAAGGGGCCTTCGAGGGTGTTTTCCCGGGTAGTAAAGAAGAAGTGACCATTGATGAGCGTGAAGCGGTCGCTACGAAACCGTGTAGCGGGTGCGGCTTCTTCCGCGCGTTTGCCTAACATGTTGCCTCCGAACGAACTGACTGCCGAAGTAATTACCGCCCGCCTCCATGGCGGGCGGGGGTGTTGCCTTAACCGTTACTGCCCGCCGAGAG
Source organism: Pseudomonas artemisiae (assembly GCF_057128685.1). NCBI lineage: Bacteria > Pseudomonadati > Pseudomonadota > Gammaproteobacteria > Pseudomonadales > Pseudomonadaceae > Pseudomonas > Pseudomonas artemisiae. The sequence goes on along the minus strand of NZ_JBSKHS010000008.1, from coordinate 186,876 downwards.
CATGTTCTCTGGGCGTACCCACTGATCGAACTGCTCGTCGGTAAGGTAACCCAGGTCCAGCGCCGCTTGGCGCAAGGTGAGGTTTTCCCCGTAGGCTTTTTTAGCGATTTGTGCAGCCTTGTCGTAACCGATATGGGGGTTTAAGGCCGTCACCAACATCAAGCCACGCTCCAGATGCTCGGCCATCTTATCAGCGTCTGCTTCAAGCCCGGCAATGCAATGGGCCTGGAAGTTACGGCAGCCATCGGCCAGCAGACGAATGGACTGCAATAGATTATGGATAATCACCGGCTTGAATACGTTCAGCTGCAGGTGGCCCTGGCTGGCGGCCATGCCGATGGCCACATCATTGCCCAACACCTGGCAAGCCAGCATCGATAGCGCCTCGCACTGTGTGGGGTTCACCTTGCCCGGCATGATCGAGCTGCCAGGCTCGTTGGCGGGCAAACGCACTTCGGCCAGGCCGCCACGAGGGCCGGAACTGAGCAAGCGCAGGTCATTGGCCAGTTTCATCAAGGCCACGGCCAGGGTTTTCAAGGCCCCAGCCAATGTAACCAAAGGCTCATGGCCGGCCAGCGCGGCAAACTTATTCGGCGCGGTCACGAAGGGCAGCCCAGAAAGAGCAGCCAGTTCGGCAGCGATGGCTTCAGCGAACCCCTGTGGGGCATTCAAGCCCGTGCCCACCGCGGTACCGCCCTGGGCCAGTTCGTATACCCCTGGCAAGGCGCTGCGAATGGCTCGCTGGGCGTAGTCCAGCTGAGCTACGAAGGCAGACATCTCCTGGCCGAAGGTGATGGGCGTGGCATCCATCATGTGGGTGCGGCCGGTTTTCACCAAGCTCATATGCCGGGCCGAAAGCTCCGCCAGGCCCGCGGACAATTCACCAATGGCAGGCAGCAGGTCGGCCTGTACCGCTTTGGCCGTGGCCACGTGCATGGCTGTGGGGAAGCAATCGTTAGAACTCTGCGAGCGGTTCACGTGGTCATTGGGGTGCACTGGCGCCTTACCGCCACGGCCTTGGCCGGCCAGTTCGTTGGCACGCCCGGCGATCACCTCGTTCACGTTCATGTTGCTCTGGGTGCCACTGCCGGTTTGCCACACCACCAGGGGGAATTGTTCGTTGTGCTCGCCAGCCAGAATTTCGTCGGCGGCCTGTTCGATCAGCCGGGCCACGTCAGGCGGCAGGTCACCGCTGCGATTATTGACCCGCGCCGCGGCCTTTTTGATCAGGGCCAGGGCATGCACCACGGCCAGTGGCATGCGCTGCTCGCCAATGGCGAAGTTAATCAGCGAGCGCTGGGTTTGCGCACCCCAATAGGCGTCTTCCGGGACGTCGATCTGGCCGATGCTGTCAGTTTCGATGCGGGTCATTGCAATCTCGCTTATGCAGGTTCAACAACCAGTTTAGGCGCGTTCCTGAGCGGTGGGTTCCGTGTTTCGCACGGCTGATCGGCGAGCGGCTGGCAGGGCGGCTCGTCGGTGAGGGTTGAGTGGCCGGTTGGGTTGGGCGCAGAATGGGCCGTTCAGGGCCTGGCCCTTTTGCCGTTCCCAATTGCCACAGTAAGGAAAACCGATGAATCGAGTTCGCGCCCTCTGCACAGCGGCCATGTTGGTCTGCGCCGGGCCGGTCATGGCCGATACCGCCAGCCACAACGCCAGCGCGGAAGCCTTCCTGATGATGGCTCACGCAGACAAGCTGGGTACCCCTGTGTACATGCAGGTCCAGCAGATGTTTGCCCAGCGCTTTGCCCAGTCCAACGCACCCGATTCGAAGAAAGCCACGCTGGAAAGCTACCAGGCCAAGGCCAATGCCGCCCTGGACAAAGCCATCGGCTGGGACAAGCTCAAGCCTGAAATGGTCAAGCTCTACACCAGCAACTTCACCGAGCAAGAACTCAAAGACCTGGTCAAATTCTACCAGTCTCCGCTGGGCCAGAAGATCGTTCAAAAAATGCCCCAAGTCACCGAGCAGTCTGCCGAGCTTACCCAAACCCACCTGCAAGAAGCCGCCCCGGTGGTGAACAAGCTACTGGCGGACATGACTGCGGAAGTCGCCCCGGCCAAGCCTGCCGAGCCTGCCAAGAAGAAATAACGCCATGACCCTGCAAACCCGCATCGAACAGGCCCTTGGTTTGTTACAGCCGCAACACTTGAGTGTGGTGGACGAAAGCCACATGCACAGCCGCGGCCAGCAAACCCACTACAAGGCGGTGGTGGTCAGCCAGCGCTTCGCCGGGCTCAACAGTGTCAAGCGCCACCAGTTGGTGTACGGCACCCTGGGTGAGTTGATGGGTGAATTCCATGCCTTGGCCTTGCACACCTACACCCCTGATGAATGGGCCGCCACCCCAGGCGCGCCGACGTCACCGGTGTGTGCCGGGGGGCACTAGCACTGCCCATGTCGGCGGGGCTGTAAGGCGCTCGCCGGCTGTATCCTCAACGGCTCTTTTGGCCGACACAACGCTGTATCGCTTTGCTAGAATGCGCGCCGCGCGGGGCTACCCCCGGCGTGTGTCAATGACCCGGTCCGCCCTTTGCGAGGGCGACCACCTGGAGAAAGCAAAGATGAGCCAACCTATCGTTGTGGCCGCGCTGTACAAGTTCGTTACCCTCGAAGATTACACCGCGCTGCGTGAACCGCTGCTGGATGTGATGATGGCCAATGGCGTGAAAGGCACCTTGCTGCTGGCCAATGAAGGCATCAACGGCACGGTATCGGCCTCCCGCGAGGGTATCGATGCGCTGCTTGCCTGGCTGCGCAACGATCCACGGCTGGTGGATGTTGACCATAAAGAGTCCTACTGCGACGAGCAGCCCTTTTACCGTACCAAGGTCAAACTCAAGAAAGAGATCGTCACCCTGGGCGTGCCAGGGGTGGACCCAAACAAAACAGTGGGCACCTATATCGAGCCCAGGGACTGGAACGCGCTGATCAGCGACCCGGACGTATTTTTGATCGATACCCGTAACGATTACGAAGTGGCCATCGGTACTTTCGAGGGCGCGGTAGACCCTAAAACCACCTCTTTCCGAGAGTTTCCCGATTACATCAAGGCTAATTTCGACCCGGCGCGCCATAAGAAGGTGGCGATGTTCTGCACCGGTGGCATTCGTTGCGAAAAAGCCTCCAGTTTCATGCTCGGCGAGGGCTTCGAGGAGGTATACCACCTCAAGGGTGGCATCTTGAAATACCTCGAAGAGGTCGCTCCGGCAGAAAGCAAATGGCAGGGCGACTGCTTTGTGTTCGACAACCGAGTGACTGTTCGTCATGACCTCACCGAGGGCGACTACGACCAGTGCCATGCCTGCCGTATGCCGATCAGCGTGGAAGAGCGCCAGTCGCCGCACTATGCTCCAGGTATCAGTTGCCCCCATTGCTGGGATAACCTGAGCGAGAAAACCCGCCGTAGCGCCATCGATCGGCAAAAGCAGATCGAGTTGGCCAAGGCACGCAATCAGCCGCACCCCATTGGCTACAACTACCGTAAAACCACCGAGGCTTGAACCATGGCCAGCCGCCTGGTGTACGTGATGGACCCGCTCTGCTCCTGGTGTTGGGGTTTCGCTCCGGTTGCCAACGGCTTGTTCGCCCAGGCGCTTGCGGCCGGTGTCCAGACCCACCTAGTGGTGGGCGGCTTGCGCACTGGGCATACGGCCTTGGACGACGGTACCCGAGCGCGCATCCTTGAGCACTGGCACAGCGTGCAGGCCACCACGGGGCAACCTTTTACGTTCGAAGGCGCAATGCCCCCAGGGTTTGTGTACAACACGGAGCCCGCCTGTCGGGCCGTGGTAGCGGCGCGTCAGGTGGACCCGATGCGGGCGTTACCCATGGCCCAGGCCATTGCCAGTGCTTTTTATAACCAGGGCGAGGATGTTACCCGCACCTCGGTCCTGGTGGACCTTGCCCAAGGCATAGGCCTGCCCCGCGCCCGTTTTGCCGAGGCCTTCGATGCCCACGCCACCTTGGCGGCGACCCAGGCAGACTTCACTTGGTCACATGACCTTGGTATTTCAGGCTTTCCAACCGTGTTGGCTGAACGTGACCGGCAGTTTGCCCTGCTCACTAACGGCTATCAGCCATTGGAGGACCTGGCACCCCTGCTGGCACGTTGGCTTGGTCGCGCCACCGCGTTATAGTCGCGCGGTGCCGTTACGTCCACGAGACCGTGGTGGAACGCGATAAGAGGGGGTGCGCCGCGCCAAGCGACGCTAATTAACGCTGGCTGCGCTGCGCCGAATAGTGCCAGGCCCACAAGGGCCCTGTACCGCTTCTGTTGCGCAAGGGATCAAATGAAGCAGACACGGACACCGGAAACCCCTCGGCTTATCAGCATTGCCTGGCCGTTCATCGCCGTGGTGATGTTGCTGGCGCTGCTCGGCTGCATCAGCCTGTATGCGCTCAGCGCCGTGCGTGGGTATGTTGCCGGAGAAAGCCTGTGGTCCAAAGGTCAGAAAGACGCGATCTTTTACCTGAGCCTTTACGCTGACAATCGTGATGAACAGGCGTTTCGCAAGTACCGGGAAGCCATGGCGGTGCCCGAGGGCAGCCGTGAATTGCGCCTGGCCCTCGAACAGCCGGACCCTGATCTGGCCTTGGCCCGTCACGGCCTGCAGCAAGGGGGTAACCACCCGGATGACTTCGATGGCGTGATCTGGCTGTTTCTCAATTTCCGGCATATCTCATACTTCTCCCGGGCCATCGAGCTGTGGACCATCGGTGATGCCTACCTGAACGAGCTTGATGACATCGCCCGCTTGATGCATTCGGCGATTATCGCTGGCACCGCCTCGGACGAGGCCATGACCCAGTGGAAGAAGCAAATCCTCAGCCTCAACGACGCCGTAACGCCTGCGGAGAAGGCCTTCAGTGATGCCTTGGGCGAAGGTACCCGGGTGCTGCAGCGCTTGTTGATCGCCACCAACCTGATCACCACCTTCGTGCTGATCGTGCTGGCGTTGTGGATCACCCGCAAGCTGTTGGTGCAGCGCCATAGCATGGCCGAGGCCCTGCAGCTGGAAAAGGAACGCGCCCAGGTCACCCTGGCCTCCATCGGCGATGGTGTGATCGCCACCGACGTTACCGGCGCCATTGCCTATATGAACCCGGCCGCCGAACAACTCACTCATTGGAAGGCCGAGCACGCGGCGGGGCTGCCGCTCTCAGCCTTGTTCAACCTACTGGACGAGCACGCCGAACAAGATCCTTTTACGCTGATCGAGCGCATTTTGGACGGGCAGCTCAAAGGCGGTAGCGAGCACGCCAAGCTCATTCAGCGGCTTGATGGCAGTACAGTCTCGGTCACGCTGGTGGGCGCGCCCATTGAAACCGACGGGCGCATCAGTGGCGCGGTGCTGGTATTGCACGACATGACCCAGGAGCGGCAGTACATTGCCAACCTGTCTTGGCAAGCCAGCCATGATGCCCTGACCGGGTTGGCCAACCGCCGGGAGTTCGAGCACCGCCTGGAGCAAGCCCTGGGGCGCATGGCCAACGGCAAGGGCCGGCACTCGCTGATGTTCCTGGACCTGGACCAATTCAAGCTGGTCAACGACACCTGTGGGCATGCCGCTGGGGATGAGCTGTTGCGCCACATCTGCGCGGTGCTGCAATCGGGCCTGCGCGAATCTGACACCCTGGCCCGCCTGGGCGGCGACGAGTTCGGGGTGTTGCTGGAAGACTGCCCCGCCGACCAGGCCGAACGGATTGCCGAGCACCTGCGCGAGAGCGTGCACAGCCTGCATTTTGTGTGGAAGGGCCGGCCGTTCATGACCTCTGTCAGTATCGGGCTGGTGCATCTGGATCTACTGCCGGCCACCCTGGAGTTGTCACTGCGTGCCGCGGACATGGCCTGTTACATGGCCAAGGAGAAGGGCCGCAACCGGGTTCAGGTGTATCACGCCGACGACACCGAAGTGTCCACGCGCTTCGGCGAAATGGCCTGGATACAACGCCTGCGCCTGGCCTTGGAAGAAGACCGCTTTACCCTCTACGGCCAGGAAATCGCCCAGTTGTCTAGCCCTATGCGCGAAGCAGGGCATGCACGCCATGTGGAAATCCTCCTGCGCCTGCATGACGAACACGGGCGTATGATCCTGCCTGATTCCTTTATCCCCGCCGCCGAACGTTATGGCCTGATGACCGCCCTGGACCGCTGGGTGGTAAAGAGCGTGTTCGCGATCATTCGCCAGGCGATGGATGACGGTGGAGACGAGCCTTTGGCCGTATGTGCCATCAACTTGTCCGGGATCAGTATCGGCGATGACGATTTCCTGGATTATCTGCGTGAACAATTCCGCCGGTTCGGCATCGCGCCCCATCTGATTTGCTTTGAAATCACTGAGACGAGCGCCATTTCCAACTTGGGCAGCGCCATTCGTTTCATCAACGAACTCAAGGCGCTGGGGTGTCTCTTCTCGCTGGATGATTTCTGCGCGGGCATGTCGTCCTTCGCATACCTTAAGCACTTGCCCGTGGACTTCCTCAAGATCGACGGCAGCTTCGTCAAGGATATGCTGGACGACCCTATCAACCGCGCCATGGTCGAGGTGATCAACCATATCGGCCATGTGATGGGCAAGCGTACTATTGCCGAGTTCGTGGAAACGCCGCTTATCGAGCAGGCGCTTAAGGAAATTGGCGTGGACTACGCCCAGGGCTATTTGATCGAGCGCCCACGGTTGTTCACCGCTGAGAGTTTAAGGTCCGCTGATAAAGCCCGTGCCACGCCTCAAGGCATCTGAATGGAATGCGTCAACGTAGCAACCAGGCTCGCTCACAAGGCACGCCGATGTGACCGCTGCTTTGGGTATGCCAGGCGGTTAGCCCTCTAAACCGGAGATAAGCCGGCGGTAGTTTTTCACCAACAGAAGGGAAGTTGTCGATGAATGATGTAGCTGAATTAGGTTTTACCCGTACCGGCCCGCTCATGGAGGCCACCAGTTACCCGGCATGGGCTCAGCAACTGCTGCGCGATTGTAGTTACGCCAAACGCCGGGTGGTGCAGCATGAGCTGTACCAGCGCCTGCGTGATAACATGCTAAGCGCCGTTACCATGCGCCAGTACTTGATTGGCGGGTGGCCGGTGGTCGAGCAGTTCTCGCTGTACATGGCGCAAAACCTCACCAAAACCCGTTTTGGTCGGCACCCGGGCGAGGACATGGCGCGCCGTTGGCTGATGCGTAACATCCGCGTAGAGCTTAACCACGCCGACTATTGGGTGAACTGGTGCGCGGCCCACGGCGTGACCCTGGACGACCTGCAAGCCCAGGACGTGCCGCCGGAACTGCAATCGCTTAGCCACTGGTGCTGGCAAACCTGTGCCACCGACTCGTTGGTGATTGCCATGGCCGCCACCAACTACGCCATCGAGGGTGCCACGGGCGAGTGGTCAGCAGTGGTGTGCTCCAGCGACGTTTACGCCAATGCCTTCCCAGAGGAAACCCGTAAGCGCGCCATGAAGTGGCTGAAAATGCATGCTCAGTACGATGACGCGCACCCCTGGGAAGCCTTGGAGATCATTTGCACCCTGGCCGGCAACAACCCCTCCCAGACGTTGCAAACCGAACTGCGCCGCGCGATCTGCAAGAGCTACGACTACATGTTCCTGTTCCTGGAGCGTTGCATGGCGTTGGAGCACGAAAAGATGCAGCGCAAGCAGCAGGCGATCGCCTAAGGGCTGGCGGCTACGTGGATGGGGATACGTGGGTTGAAGCCGCAAATCGCGTAGCAGCAAGCCTTGGCTGCGACCGGGCTTGCTCGGCGGCCAGGTCGCTGGCAAGCCAGGCTGCTACGTGTTGAGACGCGTGGGAGGTGCTTACCTGGCGTCGAACGCCTGACCATTCACGCCGGTGCTGTCTGGGCCCATAAGGTACAGGTACACCGGCATGATGTCCTCTGGCGTGGGGTTACGCTCGGGGTTTTCGTCCGGGTACGCCTCAGCCCGCATCTCGGTGCGGGTGCCGCCTGGGTTCAGGCTGTTGGCACGGATCTGCGAAGTGCCTTGCAGCTCATCGGCCAGGGTTTGCATCAAGCCCTCGGTGGCGAACTTCGATACCGCATACACGCCCCACTGAGCGCGGCCTTTGCGGCCCACGCTGCTGGACGTAAAGACAACGGACGCATCAGTCGAGCGGCGCAGCAACGGCAGCAGGGCGCGGGTCAGCATAAAGGTGGCGTTCACGTTCACCTGCATTACCTGAGCGAAGTCGGCATCCGGGATTTCATCCAGGGTAAGCCGTGGGCCTAGCAGAGAAGCGTTGTGCAGCAAGCCATCAAGGCGCCCGAACTGGTTTTTGATGCGCACTTCGAGTGTTTCGTAGTGCGCCGTAGTGGCCGTTTCCAGGTTCAGTGGGTACACCAATGGCTCCGGGTGCCCAGCCTTGACGATGGTCGCGGCCACGGCGCGCAGGTTGGCCTCGGTCTTGCCCAGTAAAATGACCTGAGCGCCATGGGCGGCATAAGCGCGTGCCGCCGCCGCGCCTATGCCACGGCCAGCGCCGGTGACCAGGATCACCCGGCCGGTTAGTAGTTGAGGCGGTGCTTTATAGTCGAACATATCAGCTTTCTCCACCGCGGGTGTCAGCAACGCGGAGGGCGCGGTCCAGCACCTCGCGCAGCTCGTAGGGGTCGCTCACGACCAAGTCGGCGCCCCAGTGATTGGGGTTGTCATCCGGGTGAATATAGCCGTAGCGCACCGCAGCGGTTTTGGTACCCGCATCGCGGCCCGATTCGATATCACGCAGGTCGTCGCCCACGAACAACACCTTTGATGGGTCCACCCCCAGGGTTTTGCACGCTAGCACCAATGGCTCAGGGTCCGGCTTGCTGCGAGTGACGTGGTCAGGGCAAATCAGCACCCGGGAACGCTGCGCCAGGTTCAGCCGCTGCATGATCGGCTCGGCGAAGCGCACCGGTTTATTGGTCACCACGCCCCAAGGCAGGCCGGCTTTTTCGATATCGGCAAGCAGCGCTTGCATGCCATCGTAAAGGCGAGTGTGCACGGCGCAGGCTTGTTGGTAACGGTCCAGGAATTCCAGGCGCAAGGCCTCGAATTCTGATGCCTCAGGGGGCAGGCCAAAGGTGGCGGTGACCATGGCTCGAGCGCCGCCGGAAACCACATCGCGTACGCGTTGGTCGTCCACCGCGGGCAGGCCGCGTTCGGCGAGCATGGCCTGGCACACCGCAACGAAATCCGGCGCGGTGTCCAGCAAGGTACCGTCCATGTCGAAGAGCACTGCGTCCAGGCGCATGATCAACCCTCCCGTACGGTTTGCAGCATGTAGTTCACGTCCACATCCTGAGCGAGCTTGTAGTGCTTGGTCAGCGGGTTGTAGGTCAGGCCGATCATGTCCCGTACCCGAAGCTCGGCATCACGGCTCCAGCTGCCCATCTCGGAAGGGCGGATGAATTTCTTGAAGTCGTGGGTGCCACGGGGCAACAGCTTCATGATGTATTCAGCGCCGATGATGGCGAACAGGTACGCCTTGGGATTGCGGTTGATGGTAGAGAAGAACACCTGGCCGCCGGGCTTGACCATGCGCGCGCAGGCACGAATGACCGAAGAGGGATCTGGCACGTGCTCGAGCATTTCCAGGCAGGTAACCACGTCAAACTGCCCGGGCGCTTCCTGGGCCAGGGCTTCGGCGGTGATTTGCCGGTAGGTAACGTCCACACCCGATTCCAACTGGTGCAGCCTTGCCACCGCCAAAGGCGCTTCGCCCATGTCGATACCGGTCACGGTGGCGCCGCGCAGGGCCATGGCCTCGCTCAGGATGCCACCGCCACAGCCAACATCCAGCACGCGCTTACCGGCCAGGTTGGCGCGCTCGTCGATCCAGTTCACCCGCAGCGGGTTGATTTCATGCAAAGGCTTGAACTCGCTTTCTCGGTCCCACCAGCGGTGGGCAAGGGCTTCGAATTTGGCGATTTCAGCGTGGTCGACGTTACTCATGGGCGATCCTTGAAACTAAATAAAAAGAGGGCGTTCATTGGGCATCGCCAGCACCGATATGCTCACCCCAGGCTTGGGCCTGGGCGATGAGCGTGGCTTCGTCAAAGCCCATGAGGCGGCCGTTTTCCAATAACGGCTGGCCGGCGACCCATACATGCTTCACGCAATCGCGCCCGGCGGCGTAGATCAATTGAGACACTGGGTTGTAGACAGGCTGCAAGGCCATCCCAGAGAGGTCGAACGCGACCATGTCCGCGGCCTTGCCCAGTTCCAGTGAACCGATCGTTGCTTCCAGGCCCAGGGCACGGGCACCGTTGAGGGTAGCCATGCGCAATGCTCGGTGGGCGTCGACCGCGGTGGCCGAGCCTGCCACTGCCTTGGCTAGCAGGGCAGCGGTACGGGTCTCGCCTAGCAGGTCCAAGTTGTTGTTGCTGGCGGCGCCATCGGTGCCTATGGCCACGTTCACGCCAGCCTGCCACAAGTGCTCCACCGGGCAAAAACCGCTGGCAAGCTTGAGGTTCGACTCGGGGCAATGCATCACGCTGCAGTTGTTTTCCACCAGCAGTGCCAGGTCTTCGTCGTTGACCTGGGTCATGTGTACCGCTTGGAAACGCGGCCCCAGCAAACCCAGCCGCGCCAGCCGGGCCAAGGGCCGCTCGCCGGTTTTCTCCACGGCCTGACGAACCTCGAAAGCGGTTTCGTGCACGTGCATATGGATGGGTGCGTCCAGCTGGTCGGCCAGTACGCGGACTTTTTCTAGGTTTTCATCGCCCACGGTGTACGGCGCATGTGGGCCGAATGCCAGGCTGATACGCGGATGGTCGCGCAACGCGTCGAACAGGGCGATGCCTTGGCGTAAGGCCTCGTCTATGTCGCGGGCGCCGGGTACGGGGAAATCCAGCACTGGAATGGAGATTTGCGCGCGCATGCCGCTGTGGTGCACGCGCTCGGCGGCCACTTTAGGGAAGAAGTACATATCGGCGAAACAGGTGATGCCGCCTTTGAGCTGCTCGGCGATGGCAAGGTCCATGCCGTCACGGATAAAGGCTTCGTCGACCCAGCGGCCTTCGGCGGGCCAGATGTGCTCTTCCAGCCAGCTCATCAACGGCAAGTCGTCGGCCAGGCCTCGGAACAGGCTCATGGCGGCGTGACCATGACCGTTGACCATGCCAGGGGCCAGGAGGCAGCCGGGCAGTTCCCGAACCTCCAAGGCCGAGCGGGCGATGCCGTCGGCCCGAGGGCCGATGAAGTCGATCAAGCCATCACGAATACCCAGCGCATAATCCTTGAACACCACCCCCGCCGGTTCCACCGGCACCAACCAGGTTGGTAGCAGCAAAAGGTCTAGCGTTGGGGCGTTGGGCATGGGGGCTTCCGATGAGAGGAACAAGAGCGGCAAGTATACCCGAGCGTCTTTCCCGGGGGGGCGGTATAATCGGCCGCTTTGGTAGCTTGAGTGGGGTGTGGCATGCGCGATCGGCTTTTGGCGGCAGAGAAGGTAAAAGCGATCGACTGGCGCGACGGTGCATTGTTCCTGCTCGACCAGCGCCTGCTCCCTACCGCTGAAACCTGGGTACGGCACACCACCGCCGTGGACGTTGCCCACGCCATCCGCGGCATGGTGGTGCGAGGCGCGCCGGCCATTGGCATTGCCGCCGCCTATGGCGTTGTGCTGTCTGCCGCGCAGCGGTTGCCGGCCGGTGGCGACTGGCAGGCTGGAGTCGCGGCAGACATTGCCTTGCTGGCAGATTCCCGACCCACGGCGGTCAACCTGTTCTGGGCACTCAATCGCATGCGCGACCGCCTGGGCCGCCTGCGCGCGGGGGAATCCCCCTTGGCCGCCCTGGAAGCCGAGGCGGTAGACATTCACCAGAGCGACCGCGAAGCCAACCTTACCATGGCCCAGCTGGGCGTGGACCTGATCCGCAAGCATCAGGGCAGCGAGCAGGCCTTGCTCACCCATTGCAACACCGGTGCCCTGGCAACCGGCGGCTTCGGTACGGCATTGGGGGTGATCCGCGGTGCCTGGCTCGAAGGCATGGTAGAGCGGGTATATGCCGATGAAACTCGGCCCTGGCTACAGGGCTCGCGGCTTACCGCCTGGGAATTGGCCAACGAAGGCATCCCGGTGTGCCTGAACGCCGACGCCGCGGCGGCCCATATCATGAAAACCAAGGGTATTACCTGGGTGATCGTAGGCGCCGACCGTATTACCGCCAATGGTGATGTGGCCAACAAGATCGGCACTTACCAGTTGGCGGTGAACGCCATGCACCACGGCGTGCGCTTTATGGTGGTGGCGCCAAGCTCGACCATCGACATGAGCCTTGAAAGCGGCGACGACATTCCGATCGAAGAGCGTGCCGGCAGTGAGCTGCTGGAAGTAGGCGGCACCCGCATTGGCGCGGACGTAGACGCCTTCAACCCCGTGTTCGACGTAACCCCCGCTGACCTGATCGACGCCATTGTTACCGAGAAGGGCGTGGTGGAACGCCCTGATACCGCCAAGATGAACCAGCTGATGTGCCGCAAGCGCTTGCACTGAACGCGCTTTTTGTAGGAGCCAGCGAAGCTGGCGAATGCGTTTGCCCCGTAATTACCATGGGCATAACTAGCCCAATCGCCAGCTTCGCTGGCTCCTGCAATGGTTTCCCGGCCCCTCGTCAAAATTGCCAAGTCTTGCTGTTGTAAAAACTGCCTGGCCCTCTCAGCGCTCGCCTGGGCGCTTTATCTGCTTGCGCCTTCTCCTCCAAAGCCCTCTTTGGGATAGGCCCCTGGCGCCCATCGTGGTAACATCCAGCGGTTTAGAGGCTGGCGCTTATTCCAGCGTTATGCAGGGTTTGTGAAGCGCAAGTCGCTGTGTGTATCGCGGGCCAATGCTGGCTCGGCTGAGTTTCATTACATTAAGGAATCAGGCTTCTCATGGGCGAACTGGCCAAAGAAATCCTACCGGTCAATATCGAAGACGAGCTCAAGCAGTCGTACCTCGACTACGCCATGAGCGTAATCGTTGGGCGCGCATTGCCCGACGCCCGCGATGGCTTGAAGCCAGTGCATCGGCGGGTTCTTTATGCCATGAGCGAGCTTGGCAACGACTGGAACAAGCCCTACAAGAAATCGGCCCGTGTGGTCGGTGACGTCATCGGTAAATATCACCCCCACGGCGATACCGCGGTCTACGACACCATCGTGCGAATGGCCCAGCCATTCTCCCTGCGCTACCTGCTGGTAGACGGCCAGGGCAACTTCGGTTCCGTGGACGGCGACAACGCCGCGGCCATGCGATACACCGAAGTGCGCATGACCAAGCTGGCTCATGAGCTGCTGGCCGACCTACACAAGGAAACCGTGGACTGGGTACCGAACTACGACGGTACCGAGCAAATCCCTGCAGTCATGCCCACCCGTGTGCCCAACCTGTTGGTCAACGGCTCCAGCGGTATCGCCGTGGGCATGGCCACCAACATTCCACCCCACAACCTGGGCGAGGTGCTAGACGGTTGCCTGGCAGTGATCGACAACCCGGACGTGACCATTGATGAGCTGATGCAGCACATCCCCGGGCCGGATTTCCCCACCGCCGCCATCATCAACGGCCGCCAGGGCATCATCGAGGCCTATCGCACCGGCCGTGGCCGCATTTATATGCGCGCGCGCTCCACCGTCGAAGACATCGACAAGGTAGGCGGGCGTCAACAAATCGTAGTGACCGAGCTGCCGTACCAGCTCAACAAGGCACGGCTGATCGAGAAGATCGCCGAGCTGGTAAAAGAGAAAAAGCTCGAAGGCATCACCGAGTTGCGCGATGAGTCGGACAAAGACGGCATGCGCATCGTGATCGAGTTGCGGCGCGGCGAGGTACCTGAGGTCATTCTTAACAACCTCTATGCCCAAACCCAGATGCAAGCAGTGTTCGGTATCAACATCGTGGCCCTGATCGACGGCCGTCCGCGGCTGTTGAACCTCAAGGACCTGCTTGAAGCCTTCGTGCGCCACCGCCGCGAAGTGGTCACCCGCCGTACCGTGTTCGAACTGCGCAAGGCCCGCGAGCGTGGGCACATCCTGGAAGGGCAAGCCGTTGCGCTGTCCAACATCGACCCAGTGATCGCCCTGATCAAGGCCTCGCCCACGCCGTCGGAGGCCAAGGAGGCCTTGGTGTCCACGGGCTGGGAGTCCTCGGCGGTGATGACCATGGTCGAGCGCGCTGGCGCCGATGCCTGCCGCCCAGAGAACCTGGACCCGCAGTACGGCATGCGCGACGGCAAGTATTTCCTGTCGCCGGAACAGGCCCAGGCCATTCTCGACCTGCGCTTGCACCGCCTTACCGGGCTGGAGCACGAGAAGCTGCTGGCCGAGTACCAGGAAATCCTCAACCAGATTGGCGAGCTGATTCGCATCCTGAGCAGCGCCGAGCGGCTGATGGAAGTGATCCGTGAAGAGCTTGAGCTGATCCGTGCTGAATACGGCGACGCGCGCCGCACCGAAATCCTCGATGCCCGCCTGGACCTCACCCTTGGCGACATGATCCCCGAAGAGCACCGGGTTGTGACCATCTCCCACGGTGGCTATGCCAAAACCCAACCGCTGGCCGCTTACCAGGCCCAGCGTCGGGGCGGCAAGGGCAAGTCCGCCACGGGCGTGAAGGACGAAGACTACATTTCCCACCTGTTGGTCGCTAACAGCCACACCACCCTGATGCTGTTCTCCAGCAAGGGCAAGGTGTACTGGCTCAAAACCTATGAAATCCCCGAAGCGTCACGCGCCGCCCGCGGCCGGCCGCTGGTGAACCTGCTGCCGCTCAGCGAAGGTGAGTACATCACCACCATGCTGCCGGTGGAGGAGTACACCGAAGGGCACTTTATCTTCATGGCTACCGCCAACGGCACCGTGAAAAAGGTACCACTGCAACAGTTCAGCCGTCAGCGCAGCGTGGGCCTGATCGCCCTGGAACTGGATGAAGGCGACGTGCTCATCTCAGCCTCCATCACCGATGGCGAGCGCGAAGTGATGCTGTTCTCCGACGCTGGCAAGGTAACTCGTTTCAACGAAGCCGACGTGCGCCCCATGGGCCGAACCGCCCGTGGCGTGCGCGGCATGCGCCTGGCCGAAGGGCAGCGCCTGATCTCCATGATCATCCCGGAGGAGGGCAGCGAAATCCTCACCGCCTCCGAGCGTGGTTATGGCAAGCGTACCGCCATCGCCGAGTTCCCCCAGTACAACCGTGGCGGCCAGGGCGTGATCGCCATGGTCAGCAACGACCGCAACGGCCGCCTGGTGGGCGCCGTGCAGGTATTGGAAGGCGAAGAAATCATGCTGATCTCCGATCAGGGCACCCTGGTGCGCACCCGCGTGGGTGAAGTGTCCAGCCTGGGCCGTAACACCCAGGGCGTGACCCTGATCAAGCTCGCCACCGACGAGAAACTGGTGGGCTTGGAACGGGTGCAGGAGCCATCCGAGGAAGAAGTGGAGCTGTTCGAGAGCGAAGACGCCCTCGCCGCCAGCAGGGTGGAAGAGTTGGCCGAAGCGCCCGAAGAGACCTTGGAAACCCCAGCGGACCACCTGGGTGATACTGGCGAAGAGCCAATCGACGAGTAAGCCGGTCAGGCAGCCGGGCGTTCGTGCCCGGCGATGCAAAGATAGTCAGCCCTTTGTAGAGCGAGAGTGGATGTGAGCAAGCGAGCCTTTAATTTCTGCGCAGGTCCAGCCGCGCTGCCCGAAGCCGTTCTACGGCGCGCCCAGGCGGAGATGCTCGACTGGCATGGCAAGGGCCTTTCCGTGATGGAAATGAGCCACCGCGGGGCGGATTACACCACCGTGGCGCAAAAGGCCGAGCAAGACTTGCGGGACCTGCTGTCTGTCCCGGATAACTACAAAGTGCTGTTCCTGCAAGGCGGCGCCAGCCAGCAGTTTGCGGAAATCCCGCTGAACCTGCTCCCCGAAGGGGGGGTGGCCGATTACATTGACACCGGTATCTGGTCCCGCAAGGCCATCGATGAAGCCCGCCGTTATGGCACGGTCAATGTGGCAGCCAGCGCCAAGCGCCTGGATTACCTCGACCTGCCAGCCCAAAGCGAATGGCAACTGAGCGATAACCCGGCCTACATTCATTACGCCAGCAACGAAACCATCGGCGGCCTGGAGTTTCACTGGGCGCCGAAGGTCCATGCGCCCTTGGTAGTGGACATGTCCTCGGACATCCTTTCAAGGCCAATCGATGTTGCCGACTATGGCCTGATCTACGCCGGTGCCCAGAAGAACATCGGCCCCAGCGGCCTGGTGGTGGTGATCGTGCGCGAAGACCTGCTCGGCAATGCGCGCGCCAGTTGCCCCACCATGCTCAACTACAAGGTAGCCGCGGATAACGGCTCCATGTACAACACCCCGGCGACTTACTCCTGGTACCTTTCTGGCCTGGTGTTCGAATGGCTCAAGGAGCAGGGCGGGGTAACGGTCATGGAGCAACGCAATCGCGCCAAGAAGGACCGGCTCTATGGCTTTATCGATAGCAGCGATTTTTATAGCAACCCTATCGCGCCCGCAGCCCGTTCTTGGATGAACGTGCCCTTCCGCCTGGCCGATGAGAAGCTCGACGCGGCCTTCCTGGCGGGCGCCGACGCGCGCGGTTTGCTCAACCTCAAGGGGCACCGCTCTGTAGGCGGCATGCGCGCCTCCATCTACAACGCCTTGGGCTTGGATGCGATCGAAGCCTTGGTCGCGTACATGGCAGCATTCGAGAAGGAGCATGGCTGATGTCTGATCAGGAACTCAAGGCGCTGCGCCTGCGCATCGACAGCCTCGACGAGAAGATTCTCGAACTGATCAGTGACCGGGCTCGCTGCGCTCAGGAAGTGGCCCGGGTAAAAATGGCTACCCTGGCCGCCGGCGAGCAGCCGGTGTTTTACCGCCCCGAGCGGGAAGCCCAGGTGCTCAAGCGGGTGATGGAGCGCAACCAGGGGCCGTTGGGCGACGAAGAGATGGCTCGGCTGTTCCGCGAGATCATGTCTACCTGCCTGGCGCTGGAGCAGCCGCTAAAGGTAGCCTACCTGGGCCCTGAGGGTACCTTCACCCAGGCCGCTGCCATGAAGCACTTCGGCCATGCGGTGATCAGCCAGCCCATGGCCGCCATCGATGAAGTGTTCCGCGAAGTAGTGGCGGGGGCGGTGAATTTCGGGGTAGTGCCGGTGGAGAACTCCACCGAAGGCGCGGTGAACCACACCCTTGATAGCTTCCTTGAGCACGATATGGTGATCTGTGGCGAGGTGGAATTGCGCATCCACCACCATCTGCTCATTGGCCCCAACACCAAAACCGACAGTATTTCGCGCATCTACTCCCACGCCCAATCCCTGGCCCAGTGCCGTAAATGGCTGGATGCCCACTACCCCAACGTGGAACGCGTGGCGGTATCCAGCAATGCCGAAGCGGCCAAGCGAGTGAAGGGAGAGTGGAATTCCGCGGCCATCGCAGGGGACATGGCGGCTGGCCTGTATGGGTTGGATCGCCTGGCTGAGAAGATCGAAGATCGCCCGGATAACGCCACACGGTTTTTGATCATAGGTAGCCAGGAAGTCCCGCCAACCGGGGACGACAAAACCTCGATCATTGTCTCCATGCAAAACAAGCCTGGCACGCTCCATGAACTGCTGATGCCGTTTCATGACAGCAATATCGACCTTACCCGCATCGAAACCCGGCCTTCGCGAAGCGGGAAGTGGACGTACGTCTTCTTTATCGACTTCGTGGGTCATCACCGGGACCCGCTGATCAAGGCGGTGCTCGAGCGCATCAGCGGCGAAGCGGTCGCCCTCAAGGTGCTGGGCTCCTATCCCAAGGCTGTGCTCTAACCTTGCCCACAGTGGGCATTCAGCCACTCGTATAACCCGGAACGCGGCGGGCTTGCCGTCGCGGCCAAGGCTTTTCGGAACCCTCATGTTGAATCGAAACACTTCGGCGCCCACGCCCCTGATCGGCCGCCTGGTCGTGGTCGGCCTCGGCCTGATTGGCGGCTCTTTTGCCAAAGGGCTGCGGGCCAGCGGGCTGTGCCGCGAGGTGGTGGGGGTGGACCTGAACCCCAGTTCGCGCGCCCGCGCGGTGGAGCTAGGCGTAACCGACCGCTGCGAGGAGAGCCTGGCGCAGGCCTGCGTGGGTGCGGACGTTATCCAACTGGCAGTGCCGATCCTGGCCATGGAGCGGGTGCTTGGGCTGTTGGCGAAGCTGGACCTGGGAAACGCCATTATCACTGACGTTGGGAGCGCCAAGGGCAATATCGTCCGCGCGGCCCGGGCTGCCTTGCCAGGGCACCTGGCTCGGCTGGTGCCTGCCCATCCTATCGCAGGCTCCGAGCGTAGCGGGGTAGAGGCTTCCAATGCCGCCCTGTTCCAGCGGCACAAGGTAATCCTTACGCCTTTGGCCGAGACGGACCCTGCGGCGCTGGCCGTGGTGGACATGCTATGGCGAGCGCTGGGCGCGGATGTAGAACACATGGAGGTCGAGCGCCACGATGAGGTACTGGCGGCGACCAGCCACCTGCCTCACCTGCTGGCGTTCAACCTGGTTGATTCCATGGCGCGGCGGGATGAAAGCCTGGAGATTTTTCGTTACGCCGCAGGCGGCTTCCGGGACTTTACCCGCATCGCTGGCAGCGACCCGGTCATGTGGCACGACATCTTCCAGGCCAACCGCGACGCTGTGTTGCGCCAACTCGATGCCTATCGCGCCGACCTCGACGCGCTGCGCCAGGCGGTTGAGGCGCGCGACAGCGAAGAATTGCTCAGTGTGTTCAAGCGCGCTCGCATGGCCCGGGAGCATTTTGGGCAAATCCTGGCCGATAGAGCCAAACCCCACGTGCCTAATGCCGACATTGATACCCCATAGCGCCGTGTCTTGGCGGTGTGACTGCCGGTGTCACATAGATAGGGGTATCATCCGCGCCGGTAGCCCGCGTCACCGGTTGCCGGCTTGTTTTTGTTCACGGTTCTTCAGCGCCAAGGGCGCGTGAGGGGCATGTCTTAGAAGAGGGTTTGTTGTGAATGCTCACATTCCAGTCATCACCATCGACGGCCCTAGCGGGTCGGGCAAGGGCACCGTTGCCAGCAAGCTTGCCGAACAATTGGGCTGGAACCTGCTCGACTCCGGCGCACTGTACCGGCTATTGGCTTTCGCTGCGAGCAACCACGGCGTTTCCTGGAGCAACGAAGCCTCGCTGGTGCTGCTGGCCAAGCACCTGGATGTGCAATTCGTCGCGGCAACCGGCAACGGGGTGGACCGTATCGTCCTTGAGGGGGATGATGTGTCCCAGGCCATTCGCAATGAGCAGGTGGGTGCCGGGGCGTCACAGGTGGCGGCCATTGCCGCGGTGCGCGAAGCATTGCTCGAGCGCCAGAAGGCGTTTTGCGAGCTCCCAGGGTTGATCGCCGACGGGCGAGACATGGGAACGGTGGTGTTTCCTGATGCGCCCCTGAAGATATTTCTTACCGCCAGCGCGGACGAACGCGCCCGCCGTCGTTACTTGCAGTTGAAGGCAAAGGGCGATGATGTTAGTCTGGCGAGTCTGTTGGATGAGATACGTCTGCGCGACGAGCGCGACACCCAGCGAGCCGTGGCGCCACTCAAGCCTGCCGCGGACGCTATACAGCTTGACTCTACCGAGCTGTCCATCGAACAGGTGCTCCAACGAATCATGAGCGAGGTCGATTTGCGTAGTTTGCGCGACCCCGCCTGACCCAGGAAGGCCCTCGGGGGTTCCAGTGTAAGCGGCGATTGCCGCTGCTCCCGCGGGTTTTCTTTTATTTGAACGCAGCCCACGTTAGCTGGAGCGTGGTTGATGGGCCGGCATCCGGCTCAATTTACAGGAATTAAAATGAGCGAAAGCTTTGCAGAACTTTTTGAAGAAAGCCTGAAAACCCTCAACCTTCAGCCAGGCGCGATCATCACTGGTACCGTTGTCGATATCGACGGTGACTGGGTGACTGTTCACGCAGGCCTGAAATCCGAGGGCGTCATCCCGCTCGAGCAGTTCTTCAACGAAGCTGGCGAGCTGACCATCAAGGTCGGTGACGAAGTTCACGTCGCGCTGGACGCGGTGGAAGACGGCTTTGGCGAAACCAAGCTGTCCCGTGAAAAAGCCAAGCGCGCCGAGTGCTGGATCGTTCTGGAAGCTGCCTTCGCTGCCGAAGAAGTGGTCAAGGGCGTTATCAACGGCAAGGTCAAGGGTGGTTTCACCGTCGACGTCAACGGCATCCGCGCGTTCCTGCCGGGCTCCCTGGTCGACGTGCGCCCAGTGCGCGACACCACTCACCTCGAAGGCAAAGAGCTCGAGTTCAAGGTCATCAAGCTGGACCAGAAGCGCAACAACGTTGTCGTTTCCCGTCGTAGCGTCCTGGAAGCCGAGAACAGCGCAGAGCGCGAAGCGCTGCTGGAATCGCTGCAGGAAGGCCAGCAGGTCAAGGGTATTGTCAAGAACCTCACCGACTACGGCGCATTCGTCGACCTGGGCGGCGTGGATGGCTTGTTGCACATTACCGACATGGCCTGGAAGCGTATCAAGCATCCTTCCGAGATCGTCAACGTTGGCGACGAGATCGATGTCAAGGTACTGAAATACGATCGCGAGCGTAACCGTGTATCCCTGGGCCTGAAGCAGCTGGGCGAAGACCCATGGGTTGCTATCAAGGCACGTTACCCAGAAGGTACCCGCGTAGACGCGCGCGTAACCAACCTGACCGACTACGGCTGCTTCGCGGAGCTGGAAGAAGGCGTGGAAGGCCTGGTACACGTTTCCGAAATGGATTGGACCAACAAGAACATCCACCCGTCGAAAGTCGTTCAGGTTGGCGACGAAGTGGAAGTTATGGTTCTGGACATCGACGAAGAGCGTCGTCGTATTTCCCTGGGCATCAAGCAGTGCAAGTCGAACCCATGGGAAGACTTCTCTGGCCAGTTCAACAAGGGCGACAAGATCTCCGGCACCATCAAGTCGATCACCGATTTCGGTATCTTCATCGGCTTGGACGGCGGCATCGACGGTCTGGTCCACCTGTCCGACATCTCCTGGAACGAAGTTGGCGAAGAAGCCGTACGCCGCTTCAAGAAGGGCGACGAGCTGGAAACCGTTATCCTGTCGGTTGATCCTGAGCGTGAGCGCATCTCGCTCGGTATCAAGCAGCTGGAAGACGATCCGTTCTCCAACTTCGTCGCAGTGAACGACAAAGGCGCTATCGTCCGCGGTATCGTTAAAGAAGTTGACGCCAAGGGCGCTATCATCACCCTGGCCGATGACATCGAAGCTACGCTCAAAGCCTCCGAAATCAGCCGCGACCGCGTTGAAGACGCCCGCAACGTGCTGAAAGAAGGCGAAGAAGTCGAAGCCAAGATCATCAGCGTCGACCGCAAGTCCCGGGCTATCCAACTGTCGATCAAATCGAAAGACGTTGAAGACGAGAAAGAAGCCATTCAGAGCCTGCGCGAGAAGCCTAGCTCCGAAGCTGCTGGCCCGACCACCTTGGGTGATCTGCTGCGCGCTCAGATGGAAAAGCAGAACTAAGTTCTGTTCTCTATCTGAAAAAGGGGTGACTTCGGTCACCCCTTTTTTTTAGTTTGATTGTAGGTTGATGCGGGCTTGCAACACGGCACGCTCATCCAAGATGGTTTGAATTGCCTCCGGCACGCCAATACCCCGCTGGATAAGGGCAGCGAACTCCAGCAGTACTTCACCTGCTAGCTCTTCGGCAACGGCAGCATGGACCAGTTGGGCGGCAGGAACGATCAAAGCTGCTTCAAGAGTATGCGTGGATGCTGGCGCGCCGATACCAGACAAGGCTTCCAATGCTTGAGAACCCAGGGTATCCTCGTCGATCTGAAACAGCTCCCAAAAGACCATGCCCAAGGTACCCGCTGGGTGCTCATCCCGACGGCTCCAGGCGCTGATAGGGGTAGCGTCGCGCTCTACCTTTTCCATATGCCGACGAATCTTGCCCGGGATGGTAGCGGCCGCTTTTTCTCGGTTGTAATACGTGCGGTTGGCCAGACTGGCAGCGTCTCGCACCACCTTCCAGGCTACTGACCAGAGTTGCGCTACGCTATAAGTTGTCAACGCACTGCGAAAGCTGCTCTGAATGTCTAGCAGTGCCTCATCACATAAGTGGTGCTGATAAATTTCACATTCCCTAAGAAAATAATGCATTACATCTTGAGCCGCGTAATCGAGCCAAAGCTCCGCAATGGCTGGCCCGTCTGTTAGCGTGCGTAGAGAGAGGGTTTCTAGTAGTGAGCCGGTACTGGTCATGCTTGGGTCGGGTGCTAGCCCATACGCAATCCAAGGCTCTCTGACCCATAACTCATCGTCTTTGAGGAAATAGGTGCCTGCCTGTGCCTCGAAAGGACGTTGAACCAACACCCCAGCCATTACCAGCCTTTTAACATAGGGCGCCGCCTGACCTGGGCATAAGGCCTTGCAGTCCTGGATGACAAAGGTGCCCTGCGTTAAGCGAGGAGTAATTGCAGCTTCCAGGGCTATTAATATCAGTACTTCAGCATCGCCAATTTCTTGATAAACGCAGGTTTGGCTGCTTTGCCCCCGCGCATATTCAGCAAGACGATCTGCCAATTGTGCAGCCTGTTCGGCCTCACGCGCCTGTTCGCGAGCCGCTACCTTCTCCTGGCACGCTAAGCACCGTCGCAGGATTGAGCCTTGCGATTGTCTATTTAGGTCAGAACGGCTGGTAATTTCAGCGGGCTGACTGCAGTCTGTGCAGGGCTGATTGTCGTCGTAGGCCTTGCAGCGGTCTTTCACATAACTGGCTACCGCGCTGCTCTGAGTCAATTCGCGAAAGGGAACCAAGTCCCTGACCTTTTCAATAAAGGCCCCCGATTCATCTATTGCCCAATAGCGCTGTATAAGCGCGATTTCCTCGGGATCTTGTGTGTTTATTTCTAACCTGATTGCCATCTGAGATTGCCAATGAGTTCAAGCGAAAAATCCATGCGAAAGTCAGTCATCCCTATTCGAAAGACTTCAAAGCCCGCTGCGAGCTACAGCACTTGGGTGTTCGTTATTTAAGCGCTAGTGCAGCCTAAAATAATGTTGAATGGTTTTTCAGCTGCTTTTTTCTTACCGAATGTGTTCTTCTCTGGAGGCTTGAGCATTTTTTGCTCTGCCTGGGCCGCGACTGCCGAAGCCAGCTCGGTTGCTCACGCACGACGGCTTTTCGGAGTCAAAACAACGACGCCCGCAAAGCATGAATAAAGTCAATACTTAAGCTGTTCAAACCGCTTGAGCCATGCTACAACCTTCTTGCGGTTTCCTAGCTTCTTGATTAAGAAGGGAAAAACATGACGAAGTCCGAACTGATCGAACGAATTGTCACGCATCAAGGCCTGCTGTCGCCCAAGGACGTAGAGCTTGCAATCAAGACCATGCTCGAACAAATGTCTCAATCGCTGGCAACGGGTGACCGGATCGAAATCCGTGGTTTCGGTAGCTTTTCATTGCACTACCGTGCCCCCCGTGTAGGGCGAAACCCGAAAACCGGCCAGTCGGTCACGCTCGATGGCAAGTTCGTTCCACACTTCAAGCCAGGTAAAGAGCTGCGGGACCGTGTAAACGAAGATGAAGTGCGCGACAGCGCCTGAACCTTGGAGGAACACCCGTGCGTAGTTTCACGCGCCTTGTGCAAGTAGTAATCGTACTGATAGTGGCAGCCGTGTGCCTGCTGTTCGTGCTGGAAAACCCTCAAACCGTAGCCCTGAGCGTTCTAGGGTTCACTGGCCCAGAATGGCCCGTGTCGGTCATCGTGTTACTGGCACTGCTGCTGGGCTTGGCGGTAGGGCCGCTGATTGGCTGGTTTATCGCCATGCGTGGGCGCCGCAGGCTGCACCGCGCTGCAATTCGGCAGAAAGCTACCAACGCTTAAAGCGTTAGCCAAGCGGGAGCGTTGCGCTTAAAGCAACGCATAGGTGGTCATTTACACATCACGATCATGCTGCGGCTGGTAAAGCCGGCCGGGTTGATACCGAACGGGTACTCGCTGGCATCTTCGCCCTCTTGGCCCGAGCGGGCCAGCACCCGATAATCGCCACCGCAGGCCTTATAGGCGCGCTTCTCGCATTTGTTCCACGAAGACATTAGCCCCGAACAGCTAACGTGCAGCCCTCGTTTGCCTTGCCTTATTTCGGGCTCCGAAGTGCCGGCACAGCCTCCTATCAGCAAAATAGCTAGTGCTACAACCAAGCCTTTCATGTGTGTCCTTATGGTTACCGCCCAGGTACGTTGCCTGGCTTTATCATAGTCATGCAGTGCGCTTTCTACCCTGCGCCGCTCGCCACGGATAATAGCGACCTTACCCAACGCTACCGCAATTACCGTCAAAAACGTAGTGGAGTTTTACCGAATATTAGGCACGGCTGTATTTAAGACCATCCTGATAGGCTCAGGCCGTGCGACCGGGCGTAATTCAGTTCCGATCTGCTCAAAGGAAGCGAGCCCGTGCAGTACCCCTCTATCACACATCATGGCGCCCACGAGGGCGTGACCGGTTCCTGCCACCAGCTGCACCTTGATCAAGGCCTGAGCCTGCTTATAGATTGCGGCCTGTTTCAAGGGGCAGAGGCTCGCGACAAAGCCGCGCCTGCTATCGACTTTTCATTGGAAGGCGTTGCCGCTTTGGTGGTGACCCACGTGCACCTGGACCATATCGGGCGTATTCCTTGGCTCCTCGCTGCAGGTTTCCAAGGTCCTATCCTGTGCAGCGAGCCCTCGGCCAAACTACTGCCTTTGATGCTCGAAGACGCTTTCAAGCTCATGCTAAGTCAAGATCAAACCAAGCTTGAGCGTTACTTAAAGCTAGTCAGCAGCAGGGTGATTGCGCTGCCGTATGAGCAGTGGTTTCCGATAGGCCCGCGTGAACATGCGGCGTGCCAACTCCGGCTCCAGCGGGCTGGCCACGTATTGGGCTCGGCTTATGTAGAGGTGAGCGTGCCCCAGCCTGGGCAAGCTCGAGATAAACGTATAGTGTTCTCCGGGGACTTGGGTAGTGGTCGGTCTGTCTTGCTGCGGGCACCCAAGGCGCCCGAGCGTGCCGATGTATTATTGCTGGAAAGTACCTATGGGGACCGCCTGCACGGCAGTGGTGAAAACCGTCAAGCCAGGTTGGAGGGGCTGATAGACACTGCCCTGGCAGACCAGGGCACGATATTGATTCCATCCTTTAGCCTAGGGCGCACCCAAGAGTTGCTGGCTGATTTAGAAAGCCTTCTGCGCCATAAGGCGATAGACACCCCTACGGGCGCTACCGAGCCAGTCGACTGGCCGCGGCTACCGATAATTCTCGACTCACCATTGGCCAGCCGCATCACCCAGGCCTACCGCGACCTGCAACCCTACTGGAACGCCGAAGCTCAAGCCCGCGCAAAGAGCGGCCAATCACCACTGGCGTTCCCGCAATTGATCACCATAGACAGCCACGACCAACACCTGAGCACGGTCAACTACCTGGCCAGTACCTTGCGGCCCGCCATCGTGATCGCTGGCAACGGCATGTGCTCCGCTGGGCGTATCCTCAACTATCTCAAAGCCATGCTGCGCCACCCACGGCATAACGTGCTCTTCTCTGGCTACCAAGCCAAGGGTACCCCAGGGGCGCTGATTCAGGCCGCAGAAGGTGCCGAAGGCTTTGTGGCGATCGACCTGGACGGCGAGCGGTATGACATCCGCGCGGGCGTCGCCAGCCTGCAAGGCTATTCCGCCCATGCGGACCAAGCCGGGTTGCTGGATTTTGTAAAGGGGATGCGGGAGAAGCCACAGGAAATCAGGCTGGTACACGGGGAAAGGAGGGCGAAGGCAGCCTTGGCTGGTCAACTGACGCGCCGATTCGGGGAGAGTATGCGAGTACTAACAAACCACTGAAACCTTGCTACCTCACCTGTGGCCTGGCTGTCTACGACCCCCAAGTGCCGTAGGGGGGCGGCAACCGGTATATGGCCCGCGCCCACTAGGTATGCGGGCCATGCCTCAGACTTACCGCGAGAATAGCAATCGGCCAATGCCGCGAACCGTCTTGCGATTCCAGTACTTCCACGGAATATCACGCAGAATTTCTCGAGCCAGTGGCTTGTCTCGATTGGCGCTTTTGAGAAACATAGCGTTTCGATAGCCCATGGCAACCTCAGCATAGCCAGGCTGCTCCTTAAAGGCAGCAAAGGTATCCAGCATGCTCTGGTACATGAACCTGTGGTTCTTGTAGGTGTTAGTAGGGTGCTTGCGGTATTGCGACAGAGGCTCACCCAGCACATCCACGAAATACCCTGTTCGGGCGATAGATAACTGGATGTAGATGTCCTCAAGGCGGATGTTGGGGTCAAAGCCACCCACCTGCTCGAACGCTTCTCTGCGTATCATCAAGGTGGCTGCGTTGGGGCCGGGCTTACGGTCAAAAAACATATCGTCGAAGCTTAGGCGGCGGAAGGGTAAGTTGCGTTTACGCTGTTCCTTGGCGGGCAATACCTGCCCATCTGGCCCAATGTGCTCGATATTGGCCGAACAGATGCCTACCTCAGGCTTGTCTTCGAGATACGCCACCTGGGTGGCGATCCTGTGGGGAAACATGATGTCGTCAGAACCAAAGGGCACGATCATCGAACCCTTGGCGCGTGCAATGGCGGCATTGAGTGTGCGCGACAGGCCCATATTGGTTTGCACGGTAAGGTCGAACCCATGCTGGGTGGCCAGGGCCTGCAGTAATTCGATGCTGCCATCCGTGGAGCCGTCGTCTACCACGATCAGCTCGATAGGCGCGTAGGTTTGCGCCAATACGCTCCGGATGCTGGCTTCGACGTATGGCCTGTGGTTATAGGACGCGATGATGACTGAGACGAGGGGAGCGTCGTTGACAATGTGGTGAGGCGGCATTTCGTGGTCCTTAAGGCTGGCTCCGCGAAAACTAAGCGGGAGTGCTTTGTGTGATCAGGCCCTGCTGGTTGCTGATTGATTTTGCAAAGCAATAGATCCCGATAGAGCAATTGTAAGCGCTCCCTTGTTAGAATCCCGCACATTCTTACAAGTGAGCTATGCGGCGGGGAGCAAAAAGCAGTGATGGCTGCATATCTACCTAGGGCTTCTACCCGGATCCATTCAGCTGAATGGTTGGTGCGTTATATTCTACCTGTAGGCTGGATGGCCATGCTCACAGGGCTGTTTTGGATCGGGGACCGATCGCTCTACCACAAGTTGTATTACGCGCTAATCGCGTTTCCCACGGCTGCGGCAGTGCTGATGCACCCGAAGTCTCTGACAGTGCTTGCTCGGCAGCCTCTATTTTGGGCGTTCGCTGGCTTCTCGGCCTATATGATGCTCACCCTCCTATGGTCCCCTACGGAGGAGGGTACAGGCTCCCTGCTGAAGCGCCCGCTATATGTGGGCCTGCTGATGCTTTCAGTAGGGCTGATGGCTTGTCAGTGCCCTAATCGCCTCATGAAGGCGACTTACGTCTCCGCCCTGATCGCCACCCTTGGCGCAGTAATGCTGCTATTGCACTTCGTTATGGTGGAACTGCCCCGTGGAGACGGCCGGTTGAGCGGCATGGGGGCGCTTTACAATCCACTGCTCACCTCCCATGTGTTGGGCGCGTTTGCCGCCTATTGGCTCGCTACTGCCTTCCGCGCGCCAGTGGGCAAACTCGCATTACCCTCGGCCTGCCTAGTGGTCTTGCTCATAGCGATTATTGCAACCGGTTCTAGAACACCCCTGGTAGGCCTAGTGCTCGCTTTTGGCTGGCTGTTGATAGGGGGCAACCCTAAAAGAGGCGCGATAGGTGCCGGCGTAGTTTTAGCGATTGGCCTGGCGCTTGTGCTGTTTTACCCCGAGGCCCTGATGCAACGCGGCGCCTCCTACCGCCCGGAAATCTGGCAGCAAGTGCTCGGTATGGTAGCTCTCCATCCATGGCTCGGGCATGGTTTTGATGCAGGGTTCGTGATTCCGATCGCTGGGCTGAGCGAGGCGCTGGCCGATCCGCATAATATCGAACTGGCAGTCCTCTACGAGGGCGGCATAATAGGGCTTGGTCTTTGGTGTTTGCTTTACGTGGTCGCGCTTGTTTGTTGCTGGCGATACAGAAATGAGCCGGCGTTCACTATTGCAGGCACTTGGCTGATTTTCGGTTTAGGAGCAGGCTTGACTGAAGGCGCGGCTTTTATGTCCAGGCCAAAGGAGCATTGGCTGCTGATATGGTTGCCTATGGCCTTTGTGTATGGGCTTGCAGCGTTACGGCAGCAGCAAATCCGTGTAGCAAGAACCTGACGCCAAATTTTGATAGGGTTAGGGTCTGTTGCCAGCCTCGTTACTAAGCAAGGGCACATTTCTACTCTGTAAGACAGGCTGGCACTTAAAGTGCCAATCTCTCATCAACGTACCAAGGGAAGCCTACATGCAGCATGCATGGTAAAAGGAACTTGTAACAATGAGCGCACAGCGTAAAGGCATCATACTGGCAGGCGGCTCGGGTACTCGCCTACAGCCCCTGGCCCTCGGTACCTCGAAGCAGATGCTCCCCGTATACGACAAGCCGATGATTTACTATCCGCTGAGCATGTTGGTGCTGGGCGGCACGAAGGAAATCCTGATCATTTCCACGTCAGATGACCTGCCTTCGTTCTGCAAGCTGCTAAGGGAAGGTAGCCAGGTGGGCATCCGCCTAGAATAACTGCTAGGTAAAGCCTCGTACAAAAATTATTAAACTTAAAAATAGGCCTAAAGTGATACGGTTATTTGATATTATTTTTTCATTTCTAGGGCTGATTTTTGGCTTTCCAATATTTCTTATCATCCTCATGATTGGATACCTGGATACAGGGTCTCCCGTTTTCTTGCAAAGAAGAGTGGGGAGGTACAAGAAGGAATTTACCCTGATAAAGTTCAGAACCATGAAAACAAATACCGCCTCTGTTGCTTCACATCAAGTAAATGCATCAGCAGTCACTAAAATAGGTAAAGTCTTAAGGCGAACGAAGCTGGACGAACTTCCTCAGCTGATAAATGTTCTTTGTGGGCAAATGAGTCTTGTCGGCCCACGCCCGTGTTTACCTTCGCAGGATGAACTTATAACTGCGCGGGAGGGGCTTGGTGTGCATGTTTCGCGCCCTGGTATCACAGGTGTTGCTCAGTTGAATAATATTGACATGTCAACCCCTCAACTACTTGCGGAAACAGATGCTTCAATGATCAAGAATATGAGTTTAAAATTATATTTTCGTTGCATTATTCTCACCGCGATAGGCAAGGGTGGCGGTGACCGTGTCTTGGTCAAATAGTCAATTGTAAGGCGGCGGGTCAGGCTTGGGTTCATATAAGACGTCGCACGGATAGCCAGACTAGCCTTACCCACGGATGGGTGGAGAGCTACTGGGCATTCGTATGTCTTAATGCACCCGCTCCACCTCCGGCATACTCACATACGCAAACCGACTCAACGGCTTCACCCAATACCGCTTGTATTCCGCCTCCCCAGGCGGTACGGGCTTCTCGTTGAGCCACCCCGAGGGCTGCTTCAACTCGGCTCGATAAGCATCCCACTCAAGCTTTAGGGCTGCCTCCCTGGCCGTGGCTTCATTATCAAACCAGCCCAGCACATAGGCCTCGCCATATTCGCGGCCGTGTTCGATAAGCAGGTAGATGTCGTTGTTCATGGCGGTCTCCGTCTAGTGCTGGGCCGGGTAGCGCGTTCGGTGCTTGTGCCCCTTACCTCTCACTGTAGCCAGCGCTGGGCAATAGGTGCCATGAAATAATCGCCTGCGCGGTTGGGTTTTTTGTTGCAAAGGTTGAGTAGCCGGGCTGGCAGACCTAGGATGGCTGCTGACCTTCAACCTGCCGAGAAGCCTCCATGAGCTATGCCTATATCTCCAGCCCTAACGATGGCCTGGTATCGCACTATCACCTGAATGACGAAACGGGCGAGCTCAAGCTGGTTGAGCAGCTGGCGGCGGGGGAGAAGGTGAATGCGCTGGCGCTTTCGCCGGATGGCACTACCTTATACGCGGCTCTGCGGGGGCAGCCGCCCCAAGTGGCGAGCTTTAGCATAGAGGCCAGCAATGGCAGGCTAAGCGCGCGTGGGCAGGCACCCCTGGGCGCCGGGATGTCATACCTGGCCACGGATCGTAAAGGCGGATTTTTGCTCGGTGCGTCTTACGGGGAGGATGTGGTCACCCTGCAGCCCATAGACAACGAGCTTCAGGTGCTGGAGCATATCAACAAATACCCCAGCGGCTTGCATGCACACTCCGTACGGCCAGACCCAAGCAACCGTTTTGTATACGCCTGTGTATTGGGTGAGGACCGGGTATTGCAGTTCCGCTTGGATGAGCAGGCTAAAGCGCTCCAGCCCATTGGCGAGGGCTTTATACAAGTGCCTGCCAATACCGGGCCGAGGCACTTGGCATTCTCCGAAGACGGAAAGTTTGTCTTCGTTGTAGGAGAAATGAGCGGTACGGTGACGTCCTTCACCATTGACGACAGCACCGGCGCGCTTGCCCAGGTGGATGTCCAGGAAGGCATACCTGCATCCTTGGGGCTTGAAGAGGGCCTGGTTCGAGACGGTCGTAATAACAATCTCAGTGATGACCCTACACCCCGCATATGGTGCGCGGACATTCGTTTGGTGCCTGGTTGCGAGCTGTTATATATCACCGAGCGCACCACCAGCTCGGTAAGCGTGTTTCGGGTGGGCCCGGCGGGCCAACTTACCTTCTTGAACAATCACCGGTTGGAAGAGAAGCAACCACGCAATATTGCTATATCTCCAAACGGGCAATGGCTGCTGGCCTGTGGCGAGCTGAGCAAGGTTGTAGGGGTGTATCGAATCGGTACGGATGGGGTATTGACCCGTCAAGGTGAGGCACCTTCTGGAGACGGCGCCCTTTGGATCGAAACATTGCCGGAGGTTTGAAAACTTCGTTAACACCTGCGTGCTGGAATTAACGCGCGGCTCCTTTAAGGTTAGCGCACGGCCCACGACGCGCCGTGCCAACCTGTCAAGGAGCATTAACCATGCGCAAGACCCTTCTTTCCTCTGCCCTGATAGCCTTGCTGGCGACCATTCCCTTTGCCGCGCAGGCTGCTGTATCTGACACGATAACGGCCCCGGCAGGTACAGCCTCCATGCCCATGAAAAACGACATGCCCATGAAAAACGACATGGCCATGAAAAACGAGATGATAAACCTTAATACTGCCGATGCCGCTACCCTGCAAAAGGAGCTGGCAGGCATTGGCGCAGCCAAGGCCAAGGCTATCGTGGCCTTCCGCGAACAGAACGGCGCCTTCACTTCAGTAGAAGAGCTATTGGAAGTGGACGGTATCGGCAAGGCACTGCTTGACCGTAATCGGGACCGCTTGGCCGTTAATTAATCAACTTTAAACCCACTACTCAGTTGATTCTGACTATTTAATTAAGTTTTAGACGTGCAACGGCGGGCTTTTAGCCTGCCGTTGGATTCAAGCGCACAGTGAAAACTTGACCTGGCAGCCAGTTAACGGTAGCTCTGGGTTTTGAGCATTTTATTGGTGCACTATATATTAGCGTGTAAGCATACTTAATGATAATGCTCTATCTGCCGATACCTTTGAACACTCACACCGGCAAGAGGGCAATCATGAAAGTTTCAGTCAAAGGCAAGATGCTGTGTCTCGCTATTATCCCGGCATTACTGTTTGCTTTGATCATTAGCGCTCTTGCTTCGTGGATGCTGCAGCGCAGTGCGGATCAGGAGATGCGTGAAACCCGCGACAGCCTGATGGCGCGCAACCGCGAGGTACTGAAGAATTACGTGGATGTGGCTCTCACTACCATCAAGCCTTTGCATGATGCGTCCGCCGTGGGCGATATGGCCGCCCGTGACAGAGCCCTGGAAGTGATTAAACCTGTCAAGTTTGGCGAAGATGGTTACTTTTTTGGTTACGACAGCAAGGGAGTGCGGATCTTCCGGGGTGACAGTGCCGCGGGCATCGGTACCAGCTTCTGGGACACACGGGACCCTGACGGTAGCTACCATTACCGTACCTTCGTGGAAGTAGCCAAGAACGGTAATCACTATATCGATTATATGGCCCCCAAGCCGGGCCAGGATAACGTCCAGGTGCCTAAGCTGGGCTACACCGTTTACTTGGAAAAGTGGGACTTGGTATTGGGCAGTGCGATCAATGTAGACGACATTGACGCCGCCATGGAACTCGAGAAGGCCGCAGTAACTGAACGCACTCGTAGCTTGTTGGGCAGTATTTTCCTGGTAGCCCTGCTGCTGCTGTTGCTTACGACCGCCGCAGGCGTGTGGACTGCCAATGGCCTGGTGCGCCCCTTGCGTACCCTTAAAGCCAACCTGGACGACATTGCCGCAGGGGATGGGGATCTGACTCGCCGCTTGATCATCGCCAGCCGCGATGAGTTGGGGGACCTGGCCGCGTCCTTCAACCGCTTCGTCGACAAGATCCAGGGCATGGTCAGCCAAGTGGCGCAGATGACCACTAACCTGGATGGCTTGGTGAACCAGGCTACTCAGCAAACCCTGCGCTCGGAGCAGGCCATGCAGCGCCAGCGTAACGAGACCGATCAGGTGGCGACCGCGATCAACGAAATGTCCTCCGCCGCCCAGGAGGTGGCCATGAGCGCCCAGCGGGCTGCTGAAGCCGCGGCGGAAACCGACAAGCAAGGCCATGCGGCCCGTGAGGTAGTAGGCAGCAATATCCAGGGCATGAGCGCGCTGGTATCGGATATCCGTGTTAGTGGCGCCAGCCTGGATAGCCTGCAGAACGACGTACGCTCGATCGTTTCGGTGCTGGCGGTGATCCGCTCCATCGCCGATCAAACCAATTTGCTCGCACTCAATGCTGCCATCGAGGCTGCTCGCGCGGGAGAAGCCGGGCGTGGGTTCGCCGTGGTGGCCGACGAGGTGCGGGCCCTTGCCAGTCGTACTCAGCAAAGCACCCAGGAAATCCAGGGGATGATCACTCGCCTTGAAGCCGGCACCACGGCCTCGGTGGAGGCGATGCAGCGGTCCAGTGGCGCAGGGGAGGCGGCCAACCACCGAACCAACGAGGTAGGGGCATCGCTGGATTCGATCTCTGGCCTGATCGGTACCATCAATGCAATGAACGCGCAGATCGCCAGCGCCGCGGAAGAGCAGACTTCAGTGGCCGAGGAGATCAACCGCAGCGTGCACCAGATCGCGAGCGCGGTGGAAAGCTTGGCTGACGAAACCGAACAGAGCGCTCGGACCATGCGTGAGGTATCAACGCTCGGTACTAACTTGAATAGTTTGGTACGCCAGTTCAAGATCTGAAGCCGCCCTGGGCTGCGGTCCCGCGCGTGAAACAAATATAACGATAGCTACATCCGTGTTCAGACCTGGAGTGAGTCACCGATGTCCGCAAACGATACCTCCCCAGCACGCCGGGAATTTCTACGCAAATCCCTGACGCTGATACCAGTGGTTACGCTCGCCGGTGCAGGCCTTCCAACCTCTACCTTTGCGCAAACCCCCGCAGGCGACGCCCAGGCTGGCGCGCCTGCCACTGGCCAGCCTAGCGCTTATACGCCCACCTTCTTCACCCCACAGGAGTGGGCCTTCCTAATTGCCGCCTGTGATCGCCTGATCCCCTCTGACCAAGTGGGCCCAGGCGCGGTGGAATTGGGGGTGCCGGAATTTCTCGACCGTCATATGCAAACGCCCTACGCCAATGGCGGGATCTGGTACATGCAGGGGCCGTTTATCGACGCGGCACCGGAGTTCGGCTACCAGGGCCGCCTTACCTTGCGCGACACCTTACGTGTTGGCATCAAGGCCCTGGACAACAGCTGCACCAAGGCGTTTTCCGGCAAAACCTTCGCCCAACTGTCCACTGCCCAGCAGGAGGACGTACTCAAGAGCGCGGAGAGCGGCAAGCTGGTGTTGGAGGACATTTCGTCGAAACTGTTCTTCACCAACCTGCTCAACGAAGTACGCAATGGTTACTTTGCCGACCCTTCCCACGGCGGCAACATGAACATGGGTGCGTGGAAGATGATCGGTTACCCCGGCATGCGCGCAGACTACATGGACTGGATAACCGTGCGTGACAGGCCGTACCCAATAGGGCCGGTGGACTTGGCCGGGCGGAGGGGTTAAAGGTGGCGAACGTAAAACCAAAAGTAGACGTGGTGATCGTTGGCATGGGCTGGACCGGGGCCATTATGGCCAAGGAACTGACTGATGCGGGCCTGACCGTAGTGGTACTGGAGCGGGGCGCCGATCGGGATACCCAACCTGATTTTGCTTACCCGAAAGTGGTCGATGAACTTGAAGGCTCGGTGCATCGGCGATATTTGCAAAGCCTCGCCCAGGAAACCGTCACCGCGCGGCATAACCTTACTTCCCAAGCCGTACCCTACCGACAGATGGGCTCGTTCAAGCCGGGCACCGGCGTGGGTGGCGCGGGCAGCCATTGGTCTGGGTGTCACTTCCGCGCGTTGCCAGAAGATTTCAAGCTGCGTAGCAATATGGAGCAGCGCTACGGGGCGAAGTTTATTCCTGCGGACATGACCATTCAGGATTTCCCGGTCAGCTACGAAGACCTCGAACCTCACTTCGATCACTTCGAGTACGTGTGTGGTACCTCCGGTAAGGCCGGGGTGATCCAAGGCGTAAAGCAAGCCGGCGGTAACCCGTTCGAAGGGTCGCGCTCCCGTGAATTCCCGCTGGGGCCAAACCCGAACTACCTGGGCGCTGAAATGTTCTATGGCGCGGCCCGCGAAATGGGCTGGGACCCTTATCCGATTCCCGCCTCCAATGCCTCAGCCCCCTACGTTAACCCTTATGGCTGCCAGATGGGGCCGTGTAACGCTTGCGGGTTCTGCAGCGACTACGGCTGCCTGAACTATTCCAAAGCCAGCCCGAATGTCAACATTTTGCCAGTGTTGCGCCAGCGCAAGAACTTCGACCTGCGCACCAACGCTCAAGTGCTGAAGGTCAACCTCGACAGCGATGGCAAGAAAGCCACCGGCGTGACTTACCTCGATGCCCAAGGGCGCGAGGTGGAGCAACAGGCGGACTTGGTGTTGCTTTGCGCGTTCTCTTTGTACAACGTCCACCTGATGCTGCTATCGGGCATCGGCAAGCCCTACGACCCGGAAACAGGCGAAGGTACCGTAGGGCGCAACTATTCGTATCAAAACCTCAACCGGGTCGTGCTGTTCTTTGGTAAGGAAGTGCAGGCCAACCAGTTCATTGGTATCGGCGGTGCCGGCACGACCATGGATAACCTTAACGGCAACCAGTTGGATAACGCCAAGGCCGGTTTCGTGGGTGGCGGGATCATCTGGGCTCGGCAACCCGGCACTGGGCCGGTTCGCGGGGTTAACGTGCCGCCGGGTACACCCGCCTGGGGCACGCAGTGGAAGCAGGCCGCCAGTGACGCCTTCCGCCATTCGTTCTACTTCGAGGTGCAGGGCGCCTGTATGTCTTACCGCCAGCATTACCTGAGCCTCGACCCCGTCTACAAGGATGGTTTCGGTCGGCCGTTGCTACGGATGAACTTCGATTGGCATGACAACGAAGTCAAAGCCTCGCAGTTCTTGGTGGGCAAGGCGATGGAGATGTCGAAAATCCTTAACCCGAGCGCTATGGCTGGAGATGCGAAAAAACCTGGCGAGCACTACAACATCACTAAATACCAGAGCACTCACACCTGTGGCGGCGCGATCATGGGCAGCGACCCTAAAACCTCGGCCTTGAACCGCTATCTACAGTCCTGGGATGTGCATAACGTGTTCGCCATTGGCGCTAATGCGTTCCCGCAAAACAACGGCTACAACCCCACCGGGATGGTAGGGGCGTTGGCATACTGGGCCGCTCACGCTATACGTGAGCAGTATCTGAAAAACCCCGGCCCGCTGGTTCAGGCCTGAGGAGAAGCGCATGAAAAAGTTTCTCTTGAGCCTATTAGGCTTGGGCGTGGTGGTGTTCGTGTGCGCGTTGGCGTTTGCTCTGTGGCCTACCAAAACGCGCTCACTGCAGGCCTCGCCGGTGGCTGACCAACAGGCCCTGATCGAAAAGGGGCGTTACCTGGCCGATGCGGGCGACTGTACCGCCTGCCATACTGCCAAGGGTGGCAAGCCCTTCGCCGGCGGGCTACCCATCGCTTCGCCCATTGGCACGCTATACAGCAGCAACATTACCCCTGACGTTTCCACCGGTATTGGCGCCTACACGCTCGATGACTTTGATCGCGCGGTTCGCCACGGCATCGCCGCCAACGGTCAAAGTTTATATCCGGCAATGCCATACCCGGCCTACGCCAAAATCAGCGATGACGATATGCGGGCCCTGTACGCGTACTTCATGCAAGGCGTGGCGCCGGTGAACGCTCAAAACCGCGCCAACGACGTGCCTTGGCCGCTGTCGATGCGCTGGCCATTGGCGATCTGGCGTAAGTCCTTTGCGCCCGACCCCGATGCTCAGGCCTTTGACCCAAGCCGTTATCCCAGCGCCCAAGTGGCGCGAGGCGCGTATTTGGTCCAGGGCCTGGGGCACTGCGGTAGCTGCCATACGCCTCGCGCGATAACCCTGCAGGAAAAAGCCCTGGACGAGGCCAGCCCGGTTTACCTTGCCGGCGGGCCGGTGATCGACGGTTGGCTGGCGGTAAGCTTGCGCGGTAACCCGGCCGATGGCTTGGGCGCCTGGACCGCAGACGACATCGTAGCCACGCTGCGCAGCGCTCGTAACACCACCCACGCAGTATTGGGTGGGGCCATGGGGGACGTAGTGGTGCACAGCACCCAATACCTCAACGATGGTGACTTGCAGGCGATGGCGGCCTACCTGAAAACCCTTCCAGCGAGCGAGCGGCCGGTCTCTAGCTTCAAGGCCGATCCAATCACGGCGAAGGCCCTGGCGGTTGGGCAAGAGGGTAGTCGCGGCGCAGAGCTGTACATCGACAACTGTGCTGCGTGCCACCGTACCAACGGGCAAGGCTACGACCGGGTATTCCCGAAAATAGCTGGCAACTCGTCCGTGCTGGCTGAGGACCCTGTCTCGTTGATCCGCCTGGTATTGGCCGGTAGTAACCTGCCGTCAACTACTGCCGCGCCCTCTCAACTAGGCATGCCGGGCTTTGCCTGGCGATTGTCGGATGATGAGGTGGCTCAGTTGTTGACGTTTGTACGCGGTAGCTGGGGAAATCAGGCACCAGCGGTAAGCGCGGCCCAGGTAAAAGACCTGAGAAGCACATTGCCCAAGCCTTCGCCGGCAGTGCAGCGTACCGACTTGGCAAAGCCTGACCCTAGATAAGGTTTGATACCGAGGTAAAGGAGGGAGGGTAGCCTAGGCTACGCCTCCCTTTATATTGGCGAGGAAATCACTTGCATTCTTGTACAAGGCAAAGATTCACGCGCCCTGTGCAAAAAATGATCAGATGCCTGTAGCACGCGTAGTATATAGGCTGCAGAGGAGTGCCAAGGGGTTATCCACATAGTATTCCACGCGGTATGTGTACAACCTTACTGGGTAGATTCAAGCGAAGAGGGCTATTTGTCTCGCGCTTCCTTTGCGTCCATTTGCGCATTGCGCTCATGCACACGCTTTAGCTGCTCTTCGGTCAGGGGGAGTTTCTGCGCGCTTTGGCGCAACATCATCAAGCCACCGACGATAGAGCCGATGGCAACCAGCAAGATCAACCACGCATACCAGGGCATATTAGGCCTCCTTTACCGGTTCGAGTAATGCGGCCGCAGGTTGGTTCAAGTCTAGGGTAGCGGGCGCTGGCGGTCTGCCCAAATGCCGTCCTAACCCCTGGGCAAATCCGCTACAATGCGCGCCGTTTGTGATTACCCGTCGAGAGCCTTTATGCCCGTTTGCCAGTCGCCTGTGATTGTTGCCCTGGATTTCTCTACCCGTGAAGCCGCGTTGGCGCTTGCTGACCAGCTGGACCCGCGTTTGTGCCGGGTCAAGGTGGGCAAGGAGCTGTTCACTAGCAGCGCGGCGGGCATTGTCGAGGCCCTTAACGAACGTGGCTTTGAAGTGTTCCTGGACCTTAAGTTTCACGATATTCCCAATACCACTGCCATGGCGGTAAAGGCTGCGGCGGACATGGGTGTGTGGATGGTGAACGTGCATTGCTCCGGTGGCTTGCGCATGATGAGCGCCTGCCGTGACGTGTTGGAGCAACGGGCCGGGCATAAGCCGCTGTTGATCGGCGTTACCGTGCTGACCAGCATGGAGCGGGCAGACCTGGCGGGCATCGGCCTGGATGTGGACCCTCAAGAGCAGGTGCTGCGCCTGGCGGGGCTGGCCCAGCAAGCTGGCATGGACGGGCTAGTGTGCTCGGCGCTTGAGGCCCCGGCCTTGAAAGGCGCATTCCCAAGCCTGCAATTGGTCACCCCTGGCATTCGCCCTGCGGGGAGTGCCCAAGACGACCAGCGCCGCATTCTTACGCCTCGCCAAGCGCTGGAGGCAGGCTCGGATTACCTGGTGATCGGCCGCCCCATCAGCCAGGCCGCCGATCCGAGCGCAGCGCTGGCACAGATAGTCTCAGAACTCCACTAACGGTAGGAGCCAGTTGTAGGAGCCAGCGAAAGCTGGCGAACTGGGTTATACCTGCATGGCGGCGCGGGTGCGATAAAACACGCCGTTCACGTCGATAGTCATCACGTGGTGCCAATCCTCGATGGGCGTCTCGGTCAGCGAACCCATGGGCGTGACACCGGCATTGTTGACCAGCACGTCTATCCGCCCAAAGCGTTCGAGGGTTTGGCGTTGAGGATAAGCAAGGTGGCTACCCCCGCGAGGATGCCCCAGAACGCCGAGCCGATGGACCACAGGCTCATACCTGAGGCTGTGACCATAAAGGTGATCAAGGCCGCTTCGCGCTCCTTAGGCTCGGCCATGGCCTGGGTAAGGCCGTTAACGATGGAACCGAACAGCGCCAGCGCGGCAATGGACAGTACCAGTGCCTTGGGGAACGCAGCGAAAAGCGCGGCCAAGGTCGCGCCGAAAGTGCCCGCAATCCCATAGAACAGCCCGCACCAAAGCGCTGCGGTATAACGCTTGGTTGGGTCCTCATGGGCCTGTGAGCCGGTGCAGATAGCCGCGCTGATGGCGGCCAGGTTAATGCCGTGGGAACCGAAGGGCGCCAGTAGCAGGGACGCTATCCCGGTAACGGTAATCAGTGGCGAGGCGGGTACTTGATACCCATCGGCGCGCAGCACCGCCATGCCAGGCATGTTCTGGGACGTCATGCACACCACGAACAGCGGAAGCGCAATGCTGATGGTCGCTTCTAGGGAGAAGGCCGGGGTAGTCCACACCGGTACCGCCACCTGCAGCCGAACATTGGAAAAGTCCAGCAGGCCTAATAAAGCGGCCATGGTCACTCCCACCAACAATGCGAGCAGCACGGCGTAGCGCGGGGTGGCACGCTTACAAATCAAATAAGTGAAAAACATGGCTAATACCAAAGCCGTTTGGTGCTGCGCCGCGACAAAGATTTCACTGCCGATACGAAACAGGATGCCTGCCAGAAGCGCTGCGGCCAGCGACGAGGGCAAGCGGCGTACCAAGCGCTCGAAACTGCCAGTCACTCCGCAGACGATGACCAACACCGCACAGGTGAGGTAGGCTCCAATCGCCTCAGGGTAGCTCACACCGCTTAGACTGGTAACCAAAAGCGCCGCACCCGGTGTGGACCAGGCCAAGGTGATAGGTGTGCGGTAACGTAAAGACAAACCGATATTGCAGATAGCCATGCCGATGGACAGCGCCCAGATCCACGAAGCAATTTGCCCAGCGGTGAGCCCAGCGGCCTGGCCGGCCTGGTACATCAGGATCAGCGAGCTGGTGTACCCGGTCAGCATGGCGATAAAGCCGGCTGCTACCGCGGAAGGGTTGCTGTCAGCCAAGGGGCGAAGGCGAGGAGGGGCTGCGCTGAGCATAAGAGCGGTCCTTGCATGGGGTGCATGCAGGGTAACGCCACCCGTTCTGGCTTGGACGATACAGCCAACGCCGCAATGGGCGATACAGTCGCGCTGTTGACCTTGTGTAGGCGCCAGCAAAACTGGCGAACAAGCGCTAGCTGGCACTAGCTCCTACATTTTACCTAAGGCAACACCTTACTTGATAAAACTCAAGAACTCGCTACGGGTAGCAGGGTTGGTGCGAAACTCACCGAGCATCACCGAAGTGACCATGCTGGAGTTTTGTTTCTCCACGCCGCGCATCATCATGCACATATGCTTGGCTTCGACCACCACGCCCACGCCCGCGGCACCGGTAACCTGAAGAATGGCCTCGGCGATCTGCTGGCAAAGGTTTTCCTGGATTTGCAGGCGACGGGCGTACATGTCCACGATGCGCGCCACCTTCGATAGGCCCAGCACCTTGCCGCTGGGCAAGTAGGCCACGTGGGCCTTGCCAATGAACGGCAGCATATGGTGTTCGCACAGCGAATACAGCTCGATGTCCTTTACCAGCACCATTTCGCTGTTGTCCGAGCTGAACAAGGCGCCATTGGTGACTTCTTCGAGGGTTTGGCCGTAGCCTTTGCAAAGGTACTGCATGGCTTTGGCAGCGCGCTTAGGCGTGTCGAGCAGGCCTTCGCGGGAAATGTCCTCGCCGATCTGGCCAAGAATGGCGCTGTATTGCTGTTCCAGGGACATGGGTTTACCTGTAGGGGGAATTTAAGCCGGCGCGTAGGTTAAGGCCCCCACGGGGGCGCCGCAAGTGTGAGGCTGCCTCAAGCGCTGCGGTTACTCGTCGCGCCCCTCGAGCATGGTCCGCCGTAACATCACATACACCGCGCCCGTGCCTCCGTGGCGCGCCTGGCAAGAGGTGAACCCCAGTACTTGGGGGTGCTGGCGCAGCCAAGTGTTTACATGGCTTTTGATCATCGGCCGTTTGCCATCGAGGCGCGACGCTTTGCCATGGGTGACCCGTACGCAACGCACTTCAAGACGGGTGGCTTCGGCGAGGAATTCCCACAGCAGCTCACGGGCTTTTTCTACCGCCATGCCGTGCAGGTCCAGGGTGCCTTCGAAGGAAATCTGCCCCAGCTTGAGCTTGCGCATCTGGGTTTCCTGCACGCCGTCCCGGGCCCAGTGCAGGTCATCCTCCGGGCCTACATCAATGACGAATTGATCTGACAGGCCGTCGACGATGGTTACGTCGTGGCGCACGGTGGCCGCCTGGCGCAGCGCCTGCAGGCGCTGGCGGTCGGCCCGTGGCTTGCCCGTGTCGGCACGATCATGGCGAATGGGCTTTACGCCCTGCATCTGCGACTGGAACAGGGAAATATCGTCGTCTTGCATCGTTGCCTCCTAACAGGAAGCCAGTCTACGCCAGTCAGTCGTGCTTTTTCATCAAATGCGGCGCCAGGTTCAAGTCCTGGGTGCGGCGCATGCGGCGCCGTGAGCGCCGCCACACAAGGATGCCCAGGTAGAGGAACAGCAACCCGAACACCACTTGAATGATCGCGCCGGTGGTGCTGGTGTCGAGCCCTTCCAAGGCAGGAGGATGGCCCAATAGGCTAGCCGCGCCGGCCATGCTCAGCAGGATGCCAAGCACTGCTAGCAATGCCGCGAAGGTTGCGCCCAGCCTTGCTCGCCAGCGCCGTGGACCGCGCGGGCGTAACCGGCGAGCGTCGAAACCGTCGTCGGATAGCTTCATCAGGAGTTCCTCAGGTGAATATCGGCCCTTCGACTTGCAAGCCGGTGTTGGGTTCCGACAAGCATGACAATCAAAGGTCAGTGGGAAGCTTCACCGACGGGCGGTATCACGTGCTGGGCCAGCGTAACCGCGGCGAAGTTGTCCGCCATGGTGGCCATGCCTACCTGCTTGACCTGTTCGGCGCTGAGCACACCCTCCTTGTAGGGCAGGTCGCGGGTGGCGCAGGCGTCTTCCACCAGGGTACAGCGATAGCCGTAATCCTTGGCGGCGCGAATGGTGGTGCTGATGCTCGAATGGGTCATGAACCCACACACGATCAGGTCCAGGTGACCCAGGCTTTGCAGCAGGTCATGCAAACCGGTGTTGTTGAAGGCATTGGGCATGCGCTTTTCGATGATGTGCTCACCCTCTTGAGGCGCGGCCTTGTCGATGAAGCGGCCGCGCTCGCCTTGGGGGTCGAACAAGCCACCGGGAATGCCCAAATGCTTGACGTGAACCACGGGGCGCCTGGCCTTGCGTGCGGCCTCCAGGAGCTGGGCGATGTGATCGACGGCTTCGTCAATGCCCGACAGCGCCAAGGGGCCGCTCAGGTACTCCCGTTGCGCGTCGATAATGATCAGGGTGGCATTGCTCAGGGTAAATGGCGGATAGCCACGACCGCTGAGTTGAAACATCGTCTTGACATCGGGCATCAGGGGCTCCTTTAGAGAGGGCTTTTGCATATTCTCTACTGCCCAGCCCGTTAAGGGAATCACTCTGATGCGAAGTCACGCAGGTGATCGCCCGAGGCTGATAGAATCATGGCCAGTTTTTTCAAGGAGTTTGCCGTGATCACTACCCGCCTGCGCACCCTGCGCGACCATATCCGTTGGGCGGTCAGCCGCTTTCATGCCGAAGGCCTGTATTTTGGCCACGGCACCGACAACGCCTGGGACGAGGCACGGCAGTTGGT
The DNA here is from genome assembly GCF_057128685.1 of Pseudomonas artemisiae. Lineage (NCBI taxonomy): Bacteria > Pseudomonadati > Pseudomonadota > Gammaproteobacteria > Pseudomonadales > Pseudomonadaceae > Pseudomonas > Pseudomonas artemisiae. Next base: position 144,300 of record NZ_JBSKHS010000008.1, on the reverse strand, counting down.
AGTAGGCGCCTTGCATCTGCCTTGGGCCATAAGCGACGCCTACCTCGATTGCAACCTCGAAGACGACGAGCTCAGCCATGTGCAGCACCTGCTGCGCCGCCGTATCAAGGAGCGCATTCCTGCCGCCTATCTGTTGGGCGAGGCGTGGTTCTGTGGTTTGCCTTTTATCGTCGATCAGCGGGTGCTGATCCCGCGCTCGCCCATCGCCGAGCTGATTGGCGAGCGCTTCGAGCCCTGGCTGGCCGCTGCTCCGGCGCGCATCCTGGACCTGTGCACGGGCTCTGGCTGCATCGGCATCGCCTGCGCCGACGCCTTTCCCAACGCCGAGGTGGTATTGGCAGACCTGTCCTTCGATGCCCTTGAGGTCGCCAATCAGAACATCGAGCGCCATGAGCTGGAGGCGCGGGTGTTTACCGTGCAAGGCGATGGTTTCGAAGGCCTGCCAGGGCAGCGGTTCGACCTGATTGTTTCCAATCCGCCTTATGTGGATGCCGAGGATTTTGCCGACATGCCGGCTGAGTATCACCACGAGCCGGCCCTGGGCCTTGCGTGCGGAAACGATGGCCTGGATCTAGTCCGGCGCATGCTGGCCGAGGCGGCGGATCACCTTACCGAGCAGGGCTTGCTGGTGGTGGAAGTGGGTAACAGCCAAGTGCATGTAGAGGCGCTGTATCCGGACGTGGACTTCACTTGGTTCGAGTTCCAGAACGGCGGGCACGGCGTATTTGGCCTGACCGCCGCCCAGTGCAGGCAGCACCAGGGGTTGTTTGCGTCGAAGGTGTGAGCCAGCTCACCGTTGCCGGCTACCCCATCAACGGTGTGTGGCAATCCAGATCAGCAACCCGGCCTGGAACACCGCAAAGGCGATCAGGCACGCGATGGTAAAGCGCAGGCTGCCGTCTTCGCGGCGATAGGTGTTCAGCCGTTCATCCTGCTTGCGCAGCTTTGCTTCCAGCTCCTGCAGGCTTTTATCGGCCAATAGCAGCAGGCTGGCGCTTTCCAGGGTGTCGACCCGCTGAAGCTTTTCGGTATTGAAGTTGGGTAACAGCCCGCTCACACGGGTCTCCTTCACGCTCCCCTTGAGGTGTTGGGCATCAGCGTACACCACGTCAAAACCGTGGGTGCGCAGTACGTGGTCGCGGCGCAAGCGCGTGGATTCCACCAAGGCGTCACGGTTAGGCAGTTCCAGGCTGTCGAGCCGATAAGCCGGCCATCGTGGCTTGGCCCAGCTTACCGCCTGGGCTACCAGGAAGCGCCCGATACCCCGGTTGGGCGGCTCTATGCTCAGGGTTTGCGGCATTGTCCATACCCGCTGCTCCTGATGGTCGGCCCATACATCCAGGCAGTTCTGTTCCTTACGCACCCGCTGCCCCGGCAGGCCGATACTCAGGCGCAGCAAGCTATAGCGTTCGCTGTGGCGCTCGGCCCAGCCAAATTGCACGAAGCGTAGTGGCCGCGCACCGGTTACGCGGTCATTGGGCAGGCCAGCCAGGCGCAGCAATTCGAAATGTTCCGAAGCAACGTCGCCCCAGGGCAGGGCGGTTAAATCGTTGACGGGTTCGGCCGGGGCCTCCTCGGCTGGCGACGCTTGCATAGGGCTTTCATACATGTCGGCGATCCTCTTCCTACCCGAGGTATCGGCCGCCGACCTGAAAGCTGAAGTTACGAGCGGGCGTTGGTCTTGATGAACCCAGCCACTGCCTCGGCCAGGCCGGCCGCCAAGGGTAGGCCTGGGTTGTTATAGGAGGCCACCTGCTGCTGCATATCCCTCGGCACGATGCGCAGCACATGGTTCATGCCGGGAATGACCACCTTGCGTGCCTTGGGATTGACCGCTGCCAGCGCGTCGGCGTCTTCCACGCCTACCTGAATGTCGTGCTCCCCCTGCACGATCAGGGCCGGTACCTGCAGTGCCCCGAAGGCCTTGGCTGGGTCCTGGCGGAACAGAGAAATCAGGTAAGGCTGCACGCTCGGCCGAAACACCACGCGCAAGGCGGTGGGTACCTGCTCATCCACCTGGCCGGCCTTGAGTGAATCGAGCAACTGTTGGCTACGGGCATAGAGGTCAGTGGGTAAGCGTTCCTGCAATTGCTCGCGCAACACCTTATCGATAGGCCGGCCACTACCCGCCAGGGTCACCACGGCCACTGCATCGGTATGGGGGGCGGCCAGGGTGGCGATCAGCGCGCCTTCGCTATGGCCTATCAGGGTCAATGGGCCAAACCGTGGATCCGCCGAAAGTTTGCGCGCCCAGGCGGTGGCATCCTCTACATAGCCTTCCACGCTCAACGTGCGCTCATCTGGCGCCAAGGGTAGGCCACTGGCCACGCCGCGCTTGTCGTAGCGCACGCTGGCAATACCTTGCCGGGCCAAGGCCCAGGCTAGTTTCTTCAGGCTATCGGTGCGCCCGGCATCGTTGTTGTTGCCATCCCGGTCCGTGGCACCCGAGCCAGAAATGATCAGCGCTACCGGTACCGGGTTGGAAGAGCGGGGTAACAACAGGCTGCCATGCAGGGTGCCTGTGCCCGTGTCCAGATCCACGGGCCGCTGAAGAATGGAGGAGGGCGCGGCCTGGGCCAGGGAGGTGAAAAGCAGGGCAAAGAGGATTAGGGCACGCAACTTCGTAAGCCATTACAGGAGGGGATAGGTTGGACCGAAGCGGCCAGGCAAGGTTCTGCGAGGGGTGAACTGCCCCTCGAGCCTGCGTATACTTGGCGCCCCCATGTTTCTCCAGATTCACCTCGCGGAGCCTCTCGCATGTCTGGCAATACCTTTGGCAAGCTGTTTACCGTTACCACTGCTGGCGAAAGCCATGGGCCAGGGTTGCTTGCCATCGTCGACGGCTGCCCGCCGGGCTTGCCGCTGGCTATCACGGACCTGCAGCGTGACCTTGACCGCCGCAAGCCAGGCACCAGCCGCCATACTACCCAGCGCCAAGAGGCCGATGAGGTGGAAATTCTTTCCGGGGTTTTTGAAGGTGCCACCACCGGTACCCCCATTGGGTTGCTGATCCGCAACACGGACCAGAAATCCAAGGACTATTCGGCGATCAAAGACCTCTTCCGCCCAGCCCACGCCGACTATACCTATCACCATAAATATGGCGTGCGCGACTACCGTGGGGGCGGCCGCAGCTCGGCGAGGGAAACCGCCATGCGCGTGGCGGCCGGCGCGATCGCGAAAAAGTACCTGGCCACCTTGGGCATTCAGGTGCGGGGCTACATGAGCCAGCTTGGCCCGATCGAGATCCCTTTCGTGAGCTGGGAGGCGGTCGAGCAAAATGCCTTCTTCAGCCCCAACGCTGCCATGGTGCCGCAGCTTGAGGCCTACATGGATCAACTACGCCGGGATCAGGATTCGATTGGCGCGAAGATCACTGTAGTGGCCGATGGGGTAATGCCCGGCTTGGGCGAGCCCATCTTCGACCGCTTGGACGCAGACCTGGCCCATGCCTTGATGAGCATCAACGCGGTCAAGGGGGTCGAGATCGGCGCCGGCTTCGCCAGCGTTGCCCAGCGTGGCAGTGAACACCGCGACGCCCTTACGCCCACCGGTTTCGTGGGCAATAACGCCGGGGGCATTCTGGGTGGGATCTCCTCGGGGCAGCCTATCGTTGCTCACCTGGCGCTCAAGCCTACGTCCAGCATCACTACGCCGGGCCAGTCCATCGACGCTCAGGGCGGGGCGGTGGACATGATCACCAAAGGCCGGCACGACCCCTGCGTAGGCATACGCGCCACGCCCATTGCCGAGGCGATGATGGCCATCGTGCTGCTGGACCACCTGCTGCGTAATCGTGGCCAGAACGCAGACGTGCGGGTCAGCACCCCTGTACTGGGGCAGCAGGTGTGAGCCAGGGCGCCGCCCACCTGCTCGCTGCCCAGCCATGACGGGGGTGGTGGTACCTTACTGGCGCCTATCAGGGTTTTACTTTTTCTACTTTGCCCTGCTTGGGGCCACCGCGCCTTTTCTGGCGCCGTACTTTGCCTACCTGGGCTTTACCCCGGCACGTATCGGGGAGCTGGTAGCCATTCCCATGGTCATGCGCTGCCTGGCGCCGCACCTATGGGGCTGGCTGGGGGACCGCAGCGGCCAGCGGCTGCGTATCGTACGCCTGGGCGCGGCCGCGACCCTGGCCAGCTTCTCACTGATTTTTGTGGGTAAAAGTTACGCCTGGCTGGCATTGGTCATGGCCTTGCATGCGTTTTTCTGGCATGCGGTGTTGCCGCAATTCGAGGTTATTACCCTGGCGCATCTGCGCGAGCAGCCAGCGCGTTATGGGCAGGTGCGGTTGTGGGGCTCCATTGGCTTTATCGCCGCGGTGGTCGCGTTGGGGCGCTGGTTCGAGTTGGGCGGGCTGGGCAGTTACCCCTACACCGTGGTAGTGATCATGGCGGGCATTCTCTTGGCTAGCGCCTGGGTGCCCGCACCGGCTCGTGGCGCCGATGAAACCAGCCAGGCGCCCAGTGGGGATGGCTTTTTGGCTCGGCTCCGTGGCCCCGGTGTGCCGGTGTTTTACCTGTGCGTGGGGTTGATGCAGCTCAGTCACGGGCCCTACTACACCTTCTTCAGCATTCACTTGGGGCAGTTAGGCTACAGCCCGGTGGCCATTGGGTTGTGCTGGTCCCTGGGCGTGGTGGCCGAAGTGCTGATGTTTCTAGCCATGGCGCGGCTGTTGGCGCGTTGGTCGGTCAACCGCCTGTTGATTGCAAGCTTTGCACTGGCCGCGCTGCGTTGGCTGCTGCTGGGTGGTTTTGCCAACGAGCCTTGGGTGCTAGTGCTGGCTCAGGTGCTGCATGCTGCTACCTTCGGCAGTTTTCATGCCGCGGCCATACAGAAGATCCGCCTGACCTTCGGCCTACGCTACCAAGGCCAGGGCCAGGCATTGTACGCAGCGCTGGCAGGGGTGGGCGGCGCCTTAGGTGCCTTGTATTCAGGCTATACCTGGCTGGCGCTAGGGCCGTTCGGCACCTTCGCGCTGGCCAGCGTCGCCGCCTTGGCGGCAGCGGTTATGATGGCGGTTTTCCAACACAAGGAGCCGGTATGATCCCGGAACGTGAGTCGCTTACCCGGCAAATCATCGAGGCCGGGCGCTTTCTATATGCCCGCGGCTGGTCCCCGGCTACCAGCAGCAATTATTCGGCGCGTCTGTCCGCGACCCAGGCATTGCTTACTGTCTCTGGCAAACACAAAGGCGGGTTGACCGCCGATGACCTGCTGATTACCGACATGGCGGGCAATAGCCTGGAGCCTGGCAAGCGGCCGTCGGCCGAAACCCTTTTGCACACGCAGTTGTACACCACCGATGCACGAATCAATGCCGTGCTGCACACCCATTCGGTCAACGCTACCGTGCTGTCCCGGGTGACCGAAGGCGATCACTTGGTATTTGAAGACTACGAGTTGCAAAAGGCTTTTAGCGGCATTTCTACCCATGAAAGCCAAGTGATGGTGCCTATTTTCGAGAACGACCAAGACATCGCCCGGCTTGCAAGCCAAGTTCAACCCTGGCTAAACACCAACCCAGGCTGCGTGGGCTATTTGATCCGCGGCCATGGCCTGTACACCTGGGGCGCCAGCGTGCAAGACGCCCTGCGTCAGATAGAGGCGTTCGAATTCTTGTTCGAGTGTGAACTAAGGCTACGCACCCTTCGTTAATCGCGCCTAAGGAACCGCCCCATGAGCCGCCTCACCGTTTATCACGAAAGCACCCCTGAGCTGCCCAACAAGGTGCTGACCCATGCCGAAGACATTGCCGCTACCCTTGCCGAACACAGCGTACGCTTTGAGCGTTGGCAAGCCAATGCGCCTATCCAGCCCGGTGCAAGCCAGGAGGATGTCATCAAGGCCTACCGTGCGCAGATCGATCAGCTGATGACCGAATGCGGCTACGTTACGGTAGACGTGATCAGCCTGGCCAGTGACCACCCGGATAAAACCGCGCTCAGGGCCAAGTTCCTCGATGAACACCGCCATGGTGAAGACGAGGTCAGGTTTTTCGTGGCCGGCCGTGGCTTGTTCACCTTGCACCTGGGTGAATATGTATACGCGGTACTGTGCGAAAAAAACGACCTGATCTCAGTGCCTGCGGGCACGCCGCATTGGTTCGATATGGGCGAACACCCGAATTTCGTAGCCATTCGCCTGTTCAACAACGCCGAAGGTTGGATTGCCAACTTCACCGGTGAATCCATCGCCAAGCGCTTCCCACGCCTGGATGACTGATAAAGGACACCCCATGCCAATCAAGGCTGTACTCACCGATATCGAAGGCACTACCAGTGCGGTGAGCTTCGTTTATGACGTATTGTTCCCTTATGCTGCCAAAGCCTTGCCTGGGTTTATCGAGGCGCATCAGGCCCGCCCCGAAGTTGCCGAACAACTGGCTGCCGTGGGCGCGCAGGCAGGTGAACCCTCGGCCAGCGCAAGCCGGGTAGGGGAAATTTTGTTGGGCTGGATTGCCCAGGATCGCAAGGCCACTGCCCTCAAAGCCTTGCAGGGCATGGTGTGGCAACAGGGATATGAAGCGGGCGAGCTTAGGGGGCATGTCTACCCTGACGCGGTAGCCGCGCTCCAGCGCTGGCACCTGCAAGGTTACTCACTGTACGTCTACTCGTCCGGCAGCATTCAGGCGCAAAAGCTGATATTCGGATGCTCAGAGGCCGGAGACCTGACAGGTTTGTTTGCTGGGTATTTCGACACCACCAGCGGACCGAAGCGCGAAGCGGCTTCCTATAAGCATATCGCCGCAGCCATAGGCCTTCCAGCGCCTCAAGTACTGTTTTTATCTGATGTTGCACAGGAATTGGATGCTGCCCGCATTGCAGGTATGCGCACCTGCGGCGTTGCGCGCGACAACGCACTGAATACCGACCATACCGTGGTAAGCAACTTCAGTGAGATTAAGCTCGAAGGGTTTTAATAAACAATTGGGAGCAACGGAAGAGCAGAAGGGGCGTTAAAACCGCCGCTAGCTGCCCCACGAAAACATGGCTGTGGGACCGTCAGCGGCGAAAGCGGTTTCAGGCCGAGTGGTAAGTCGGCAGTGCAAAGCGGTTCTGACTTTGAAGCAGGTGAATGTCTGGAAGCTGGCTTACTTCGCCGGCCAGATCACGACGGATCGCATTGATTACCCAGGAGAGCTGCTCAGGGGTGTTGAGCTGTGAATACGAAATCGAACGGCGGGTCTGACGGCCATCGGCGCCACGCAGGGTGAGCAGAACGGCACCGTCTGGGCGAGGCTGGGTGACAACGTCATACTCGGAAAAAAGGCTGGCGAATTTTTCTTGGAGGAATTCCATCTGGCGACTCCTTGGCAGTTCCAATGGGCAGGCTGTACCAAAGAGGTTGCAGTGAGTGTGCCAAGTTTTACAAAACTTAAAAAACCTTATAAATCAGTATCTTAGCAAGGCAAACAATTTTTCACTTTCGTGCAAACTGCATGGTAAGGCTGCCAAGAGTATGCATTTTGCGTGATCGCCATCACACTTCGAGCCTTGTTACAGCCTTTGACATCATTTTGCCCATTAATTCCTTCAAACCCCCTGATTCATTGGGCCTGTTGACCAACGGCAGGGGCTGCGGAACACTGGATGCCAATCTGGAACTGGAGGCAGAGATGGCTGATTCGAATACACCCCGCGAAATGACCGATGACGAATTCGCCGAACTGGCCAGTCAGTTGTTCGATCTGGCGCGCCATGGCGATGCGCCTGCCTTGCAAAGGCTCTTGGATAAGGGCTTGCCGCCGAATGTACGCAACCAGAACGGCGATACGCTTCTGATGTTGGCCAGCTACCATGGGCATATCGACGCGGTTGAAGCCTTACTGGCCGCGGGGGCCGACGCCAATATCCCCAATGATAAAAACCAGCTGCCCCTGGCCGGCGCGGCGTTTAAAGGCAACTTGGACATCGCTCGCATTTTGGTGAGTCGAGGCGCGGCCATAGATGGCTGCGCGGCTGATGGCAGAACCGCCCTTATGATGGCGGCCATGTTCAACCGTGTCGATTTCGTCACCTATCTCTTGGCGCAGGGTGCTAACCCTGATGCTCAGGACGCTGCCGGCATGAACGCGCTAGGGGCCGCCCATGCCATGGGCGCGGGTGACACGGCCGCCTTGCTTGCCGGCCTGTAACTGGCGGTCGGCCTGGATAAGCCCGTGCTGGCAGCCCTGGCGGCTAGGCGCTGGTCTGATATGATTTGCTGCCCAGTTGAACGACGTTTACCTATGCAGAGCCTGCTCACCGAACTTATCACTTGCGTCAGCTCCGGTTGCATGGCGCAAGACGAGATTGCCCGCGTCGCCGCCGAGGCCGCAGCGGCCTATGCCGATCCCGAGGCCTTCCTGGCCGCTAACCCCGACGTGAACTATGACGACAGCTTCCCTATACCCCTGGGAGAATGGGTGGTGGTTGGCAGCCTGCCGGATACCGTGTTGTTCCAGGCCGATACCTATGCCGAACTGCTCGAACACATCATTGCCTCTTTCGGTCCCGAGGTGCCTTTCAACCTCAAGCCCAAGCAACTGCATAAGGTAGAACCGCTCAAGGCCCTCAACCGCCTGCAGATCCAGCTGTCGAGCATGAACCGCGAGGCCGGCGGCTATGTGTTGCTGAACTTCAGCCGGGTGTTGGATACCGAGTTGCAAACGGCCCTGGTGTACGGTAACGACCTGGCGCGCGTGCTTGCCCTGTGCGAGCAGGCCTGTATCTACGCAGCCCCGGCGCTAGAAGCAGCCAAGGCGCAAATGCCCGCTCCGTAACGGAACCGCCAGCGGTTGGCACAACCTAATTCGCGTACCTACCCTTCGGAGCATGACATGGGAGCTACCTTCAACGGCCTGTTTGGTCTCATTGTGCTGGCCTTGGACATCTGGGCGATTCTTCACGTGCTCAAAAGCGGTGAGGAAGTAGGCATTAAGGTACTGTGGATTTTGCTTATAGCAATCGTGCCAGTGCTGGGCTTGATCATCTGGGCGATCCTAGGGCCTCGGGGCCAACTGCGCTAACGGGGCTTGATGGAATCCGTTCCACCTGAGCACACACGACAACATTTGCTACAGCAACGCCGGCTCTCGGGTTCGCCATGGGCCCGGGTACGTCGTAGAATGCGCCCCTTTATCACCCCGGCCGCCTTGCGCTGCCGTCGATTTCAGGGGCACAGCATGAGCGACTATCAAGAAACCCTCTACGAAGGCTACGGGCAGCGGTTCCGTATGGAAAAACTGCTGCATGAAGTACGCACCGAGCATCAGCACCTGGTGATCTTCCAGAACCCGGTCATGGGCCGAGTAATGGCGCTGGATGGGGTGATTCAAACCACCGAAAAAGACGAATTCATCTACCACGAGATGCTCACCCATGTGCCGATCTTCGCCCATGGCGCCGCGCGCCGGGTACTGATCATCGGCGGCGGGGATGGCGGCATGCTGCGCGAAGTGGCCAAGCACCATGGGGTTGAGCACATCACCATGGTGGAGATCGACCGCACCGTGGTAGACATGTGCAAGACGTTCCTGCCCAACCATTCCAGTGGCGCCTTCGACGACCCCCGCCTGAACCTGGTGATCGATGACGGCATGCGCTTCGTGTCCACCACCGAAGAGCGCTTTGATGTGATCATCTCGGACTCCACCGACCCTATCGGGCCGGGTGAAGTTTTGTTCACCGAAAACTTCTATCAAGCGTGCCATCGTTGCCTCAACGAGGGCGGCATCCTCGTGACTCAGAACGGTACCCCCTTCATGCAGCTCGATGGTGTACGCACGACCGCCGGGCGCTTGCGTGGGTTGTTCACCGATTGGCATTTCTACCATGCGGCGGTTCCTACCTACATCGGAGGGGCCATGACCTTCGCGTGGGGGGCCACTCGCCCTGAGTACCGTAAGCTGCCGCTGGACACCTTGCGCGCGCGTTTCGCTGGAAGTGGCATCGTAACCCGTTATTACAACCCGGAGATCCATGTGGGGGCCTTCGCGCTTCCGCAGTACGTGCTGCAAGCCGTGAATAAGCCAAGCAACGCCTAAGCCCGCAAAACGGGCAGGGTGGCGCCCCCTTAGCCGGGGGTGCCGCACGGAATTTTCACCGGTGCCGTTGCACAATCCCCGCCCGTTTCGCTTCTCCAATCGCCAACCTGTACGGATACCCAACGACACATGGCTACCCCGGACCCGAGCCTGGAACGCGCCACGCTGCGCAGACCACAGCCTTCCCTGAAATCCCATATCGTCTTTACGCTGTTGTGTGGCCTCGCCCTGATGGTGCTGTTCACCGGTCAGCGTACCTTGCTGTTAGCGTATAACCTGGAGGCCGCCGGCGATACGTCCAGCGCCTCGCTGATGGAAGCCATGTTCAATGGCCTGCGTTTCGACTTGCGTTTCGTTGTATACCTGCTGCTGCCTTTGCTGCTGGCAATTCCCAGCGCACGGTTGATCGCGGCGCGGGGGGTCTTCCGTGCATGGCTGACCGTTACTGCCAGCCTGGCGTTCTTCGCAGGCTTGCTGGAAATGGACTTCTACCGTGAGTTCCACCAGCGCCTGAATGGCCTGGTGTTCCAATACGTGAAAGAAGACCCCAAAACCGTGATGAGCATGATCTGGTACGGCTACCCGGTAGTGCGGTACCTGATTGCCTGGGTGCTGGTCACACTGCTGATGTGGGGGTTGTTCAAATGGATCGACCGCGCTACCCGTGGGGGCGTGGCTACGCCCAGTGCCGCTAGCCGCCGGGTTGCACCCTGGTATGCGCGAGCGGGGGTATTTTTGGTAGTGCTCGTGATGGCGGTGATCGCAGCCCGCGGCACCCTGCGCCAGGGCCCGCCGCTGCGCTGGGGCGATGCCTACACCACTGATTCAAACTTCGCCAACCAGCTGGGGCTCAATGGGGTGCTGACGCTGATCAGCGCGGCCAAGAGCCGGATGTCCGAAGACCGGGACAACATTTGGCAGGCCACCCTGCCTCAGGCCCAGGCCACCCGTACCGTCCAGGATATGCTGGTCAGCCCCCACGAAACCTTGATTGACACCGATAGCGCGGCCGTTCGCCGAGTGTCCACGCCACCGGCGGGCAACACCCTCCCTATCCGCAACGTGGTGGTGATACTGCTGGAAAGCTTCGCCGGGCATTCGGTAGGCGCGCTGGGCAGCGATGCCAATATCACGCCGTCTTTCGACAAGCTGGCCAAGGAAGGGTTGTTGTTCGACCACTTCTTCTCCAACGGTACCCACACCCACCAGGGTATGTTCGCCACCATGGGCTGCTTCCCCAACCTGCCTGGGTTCGAGTACCTGATGCAAACGCCAGAGGGCAGCCACAAGCTGTCGGGTTTGCCTGCATTGCTCAGCGCTCGGGACTACAACGACGTTTACGTCTACAACGGGGACTTTGCCTGGGATAACCAGTCCGGGTTCTTCAGCAACCAAGGCATGACCACCTTCATCGGCCGCGACGACTTCGTTAACCCGGTGTTCTCAGACCCAACCTGGGGCGTTTCCGACCAGGACATGTTCAGCCGTGGTAACGAAGAGTTGGATAAACTCGCCGGCACCGGCAAGCCGTTTTATGCACTGCTTCAGTCCCTGTCCAACCACACCCCTTACGCGCTGCCCAAAGACCTGCCCGTGGAACCGGTCACCGGCCGTGGCAGCCTGGACCAGCACCTGACCGCCATGCGGTACTCGGACTGGGCCCTGGGGCAGTTCTTCGAGAAGGCCAAGCAGTCGCCGTACTACAACCAAACCCTGTTTGTGATCGTGGGTGACCATGGCTTTGGTAACGAACGGCAGCTGACCGAGATGGACCTGAGCCGGTTCAACGTGCCCTTGCTGTTGATCGCACCAGGCATCCAAGAAAAATTCGGAGCGGTCAACCATACGGTAGGTACGCAGATCGACATCGTGCCCACCGTGATGGGGCGCCTGGGTGGTGAAAATCAGCATCAGTGCTGGGGGCGTGACCTGCTCAACCTGCAACAGGGTGATCAAGGCTTTGGTGTGATCAAGCCCTCTGGCAGCGAGCAGAACGTGGCGATCATCACCGGTGATCGTATCCTGATCGAGTCCCGGGACATGGAACCTAAACTCTATCGCTATACCCTGGGCCGTGAGCCCAAGGCAGAAGTGATCCCGGAGACCGCAGACGTGCCGGCGCTGCGTAATAAGCTCGATGCCTTTATCCAAACGGCCACCAAGAGCCTGATGGACAACACCGCAGGCGCGGTACAAAGCAAAACCGAGTAAAGCGTGCAGTAAATGAAAAGGGCCAATCACTGATTGGCCCTTTTTATGGCTGCTTGTAACCCAACCGGGCATGGCCTATGCCTGTGCCTAAAGTTGATTGGCCCGTATCAGGCCGCGTGGCATTTCTTGAATTTCTTCCCGCTACCGCAAGGGCATGGGTCGTTGCGGCCTACGTCTTTCAGGGCATTGCGCACCGGCTCTTGAGGTTCGTGGTTGCAGTGCGGGCCGTGCACATGCCCATGGTGGCCATGATCATGCCCGTGGTCATGGTTATGATTGCAATCAGGACCATGTACATGAGGTTGTTCAGACATCTGTGTTACTCCGGAAGCAAACCTGCGGGGGTGATCTCACCCGTTCGCCGCAGAAAAAGGTTGTGGCCGAATAATACCCCGGTGCGCAGTTCCCCCTCCAGCCGATAGTGCAACGCTTGCTCCGGATGACGAAATAACTTTGCCAGAGGTTTGAGCTGCGCCCAGAGGTTGGTACGCACCTCTACCACATGGACAGCTTGACCGTTGGCGACCACACTGAACCAGCTGTCGTCTTCGCCGTGTGCCAACGGCAGGTCTTCCAGGCTAACTTTATAGCTAAGCCCGCGGATGGGCAGCGCGGCATCATTGGGGTTGATAATCAGAAAATACAGCTTGAAGCGCTGTTCAAGTAACCTGGCTTTGACGACTTCTATGCGTTGCAGGTGGATTTCCGGGTCGTCGTAACGCCCGGTCAGCCAAGTGGAGCAGCCGCCTAGGGCCGATAGCACCAGGGCCAACAGCAGCAACCGAACAGGGTGTGGCGCGAGTCGCATCTACCGCCTCCCGTGAATGAATGTGGCCCTTGGGAACGGCGGCCATCGCCAGGGTACCTACATCTCCACGGGTTGGTCCAACCCTTAGGCTGAAATACCCGGTAACCTTGACGGAGAACATAACATGGCGCTGTACGAAATCGTCTTTAGCGGGCAATGCTTACCAGGAACGCGGCGTGATGTGGTTAAAGCCAGCGTAAGGCAGTTGTTTAAGGCCGATGCCCAGCGGGTCGAGCTGTTGTTTTCCGGCCGCCGGCTGATTCTTAAAAGCCACCTGGATGCTCCCGCCGCCGAACGTTTCCGTCTTGCCCTGGAACGGGCGGGTGCCATGGCCGACATCGTGCCCATGGAGGCTGTGCAACGCATAGAGTTGGCCCCTCCGCCCGCGCCGCAGCCCCGCGCCCAAGTAGCGCCCAGGGACGTGTACATGGCCGCCTTTGTAAACGTGGACGCCCCGGCTTATGGCATTGCTGAACCAGGCGCGGCGCTACAAGAACACACCGAGGCTGCACCGCCACCTCAACTGGACCTGAGCCAGCTCAGCCTGGCCCCTGCCGGGGCGGACATGGGTAGCGCGGTTCGCCCAGCGGCACCGCCTGCGCCCGACACCTCGCACTTGAAGCTGACGCCTTAAGCGATAGCCTTGGCCAAGTAACCCGCGCAACACTTCTTGAATTTCTGCCCGCTTTGGCAGGGGCAGGGGTCGTTTCGGCCAGCGGTCAACGGCAGCGTGGCGTCGATAAAGTACCAGTGGCCGTCGACCTGAACGAAGGCCGAGCGCTCACGGTGACTATGTTCGCCTTGTTGGTCATGCCAGCGGGCAGTGAAGGTCACGAAGGCGTGCTCAGGCGTGCCGCCGATGACCTCCCCCTGTTCTACTTCCAGGCCGAGCCAGGTCGCTTCGGCGCTCCAGGCAGCCATGGCCGCCCGGTCGAGCCTGGCTTGTTGGGCGGGCAAGGTAGTCGCGACCAGGTAATCCACCAGGCCCAACACATAGGCGCTATAGCGCGAGCGCATCAGCTGTTGTGCATCAGGCGCACAGTGCGAGCGGTGGTACCGGCCGCAGCAGGTATCCAGCAGGCTGCCGCTACCGCAAGGGCATATCGCTAACATCGAGTTACCACCAGTATTGACCGAAATGTTGCGGGTTGGCCCAGAAGCGGGCGTTGAGCCAATCCGGTACGTGTTTGTACGCTCGCAGATCGTACGTGAACAGTCCCAGGGTTTGTTCGTCACGTTGGAACGTCGCGGCTTTTTGCAGGGCTAGTGCATAGAAGTCGGTGCGTTCCCAGGGCGTGGCGGCCAAATCCGCCAATACCGCCAGGCGACTGGCATTGAGGTTGCGAATGCCGCCCAGCAGTTCCAGGCCCTGGCGGCGGGTCAGGTGCTCCAGGCAGTCCACCACGATCGCCAGGTCGAACCGCTCCCCTGCCAGGGGCGGAGGCAGTGGGCCTGGCGAGGCAAGGCCCAGGCGGGTGAGAGGGTGCTCGGCGAGATACGCATCCAACGCCGGAAACCGGCTTGCACTGACCACCAGCAGGCGCTCGGGCCGCTGTTCGTCGAGCAGCGCGGCCAGCGCTTGCTGCGGCGTTTGGGTGGCAACGGTCATGATTTAGCTCCTGTGTTTGAAAACAAAGCCTAGCGTTATGGAAACTTCGCGCCTAGTGCGCAATCAATTGGCCTGTACTGCGGCAGAGTGACCTGCCATGGGCTTTAATCCTCACACCGGCAATGAATGGCCGGCGACACAGGAGTTTCAACGATGAGAATGATCGTGCGGGCCCTTTTGCCCGTTCTTCTGGTCAGTAGTGTTCTGTCCGGTTGTGCATCGCGCAGTGATGGTACCGCGCCGCTTAACCAGGGGAACTGGCCCATTTGCGGTGCCCTCGGCGGCGTGGCAGGCGCAGGGCTAGGTGCGCTGGAAAACAGTGCCTGGGCAGCCGGTGGCGGCTTGGCAGGCGCCGTGGCGGGCAGTTTGATCTGCTTTGCTCAGGACGGCGACCAAGACGGTGATGGCGTATTCGATCGCCGCGACCGTTGCCCAGATACCCCAGCGCGTACGCCGGTTTCTCATAACGGCTGCCCATTGCCAGCTATTCCGGCACCGGCCGCTGTAGAGCCGCCTGCGCCGCCACCGGCGCCCAAGGAAGAAGTGATTACCTTGAGCGACGCGGGCGACGTGCTGTTCGAGTTCGACAAATCCGACCTGACTGCCGAAGCGCAAAGCCAGTTGACTACCTTGTTGCCGCGTTTGACTGCAGCAGATGTGGTCAGCGTGAAAGTTGACGGCCACACCGACAGCATGGGCAGCAACGCATACAACCAGGCCCTGTCTGAGCGGCGTGCTGCCAGCGTGGTGAGTTTCCTCACCCAGCATGGTGTTTCCCAAGCCAAGCTTAGCAGCGAAGGCTTTGGCGAAAGCCGGCCGGTTGCGGATAACGACAGTGCCGAAGGCCGTGCGCAAAACCGCCGGGTGGAGTTGCACTTGAATCGCTGATAACACCCTTCGCGGCTTTGGGCGGCGTGTCCAAGCGCCCAAAGCCGTGATCGTTGTTTGCACCGCCCCCTTTTCGGTGCCCCCATGGCAGCCGATCCTGAGCCTGCTTTAACCTCTTCGAGTACCTTCAGCTCAAGCTTGGCGCAAAAGCTGCATTGCCCCGCCTATTCGCCGGGTTTCCGTCGCGGCTTTCGGAGAGAACGATGCGCAGGTTGTTTGCAATAGTGGCTGTGGTGATGCTGCATGGCTGCATGAGTATCAGTGACATGGGCGAAGTAGCCCGGGACCAACTGAGCGATGCAGGCGTGCTCGATCATAGCCAGACTCGCAGGTCTACCAATTTCCGACTGCAGCCTGACTCCTTTATTTATATCGCCCAAGGCGCCTTTATGCCGCCAGGCAGTGCTTATCCACGGCCTAACGTGGTCGCCGAGGAAGCGTTCAAAGGCTTTATAGAGTACTTCCCCATGGTTCGGCGCGCCGCGCAGCCTGAAGGCCTTGAGCAGGCCCTTAACGAGGCAAGGGGCGTAGGGGCACATTACGTGCTTTACACGCGCTTCGCCCGGGCTGATGACCGTATTGGCAACCTGGATGAGTGGTCTGATCAAGAGGCGGTGGATCGGCTGGGCATCGACAGCGGTGTTGTGCAGTTAATGCTGATCGAAACCAATACCCGCTACCTGATCGATACCGCCACCATTCGCAGCCGCGGTGGCCTGCTTACCCTGCACGATAACAAGCCGGAAGATTTGCTTGGCCCGCCCTTGGAGGACTACGCTCAACGCCTATTGGGAATGAGCTATTAAGGGAAGGTAGTCATGAGCGGCTCGGTCACGGCCAACAACCTGTTAAGCCAGGTACCAGAAACCCAGGGCCTGCCGCCGGTGCATTTGTGGAACCCACCATTTTGCGGTGACCTTGACATGCGCATCGCCCGGGACGGCACTTGGTATTACCAAGGCACGCCTATCGCCCGGCAAGCCATGGTGCGGCTGTTCTCAACGGTATTAAAACGTGAGGGCCCTGACTGGTTTCTCGTCACACCCGTTGAGAAAGTGGGCATACGGGTGGAAGACGCTCCCTTCGTGGCGGTATTGCTGAGTGTCGAAGGGCAGGGTGACCAGCAGTTACTGAATTTTACCGATAACGTGGGCAACTGCTTCACCGCAAGCCCTCAACACCCCTTGCGGGTCGAAACCGATGAAGTGACTGGCGAGCCTTCGCCTTATGTGACGGTGCGGGGTGATCTGGAAGCCCTGATTCACCGCAACGTCTTCTATCAACTGGTAGATTTGGCCGAGGTTCGAGACGTGCGCGGCCAGAGGCTATTGGGTGTGATGAGCGGCGGTATGTTTTTTTCACTGGGGGAGGCACCCTGAAGCCAGGGGCCTGCCCGTATGCAACGTATACTTAGGGCTTGGCCAAATGCCAAACACCCCCCTTACCGTCGCCGGTGGCATCACCGGGTTTGGTGTCGTTCTTCCAGGTGTATAGCGGGTTGCCCTTATAGGCCCACTGTTGGCGACCGTCCTCGCGTTTGATGATCGACCATGCCCCCTCGGCCTTCGCGTCAGGGGCCGCCACGAAGGCCGGCCAATTCTTTTCGCATTGAGCCGTACACATCGACATGCCGGTCATGTCCTCGTCGTAGGTGTACAAGGCTTTACCGTCGGCATCCATCAGTACGGTACCGTTGTCCGTGTTGCCCTGCGTGCCTGGCGCGGCCGCGCAAGCGGTACCGGCGACAGAGGCGAGGGCCAGCAATAAGGGTAAACCGATGCGCTTCATGAGAGCTCCTGAGGGGGGCGGGTCCGGCCAGGCCGGTACCACTACAGTAGGAGAAGAAGCGATGGGATGCGAGAGGAAGTTGGCTCCGCGCCCGCATCGCCAACCTGTACAAAGGCATCAGGTTGGCGAGCGCGGTCGAGGTCGATTACAGCACCTTGATAATCGCTTCGGTCACCGGCCCCAAGTTGCTTGGGTTAAGCGCCGCGGCGCAGATCCGCCCGGTATCCAATGCATAAATACCGAACTCGTCACGCAGGCGATGCACCTGTGCGGCACTTAGCCCTGAGTACGAGAACATTCCGCGCTGTTGTTTGATAAAGCTGAAATCCTGCTTGGCGCCGAGGGCCGCCAGACGGTCCACCATGCTCTCACGCATCTCGCGGATGCGGCCGCGCATCTGGGCCAGTTCGTCCTCCCACAGCGTGCGCAGTTCAGGGCTATTCAGTACCGTGGCGGCGATCATCGCGCCATGGGTTGGCGGATTGGAGTAGTTGGTGCGGATAACCCGTTTGATCTGGGATAGCACCCGGGCGCTTTCTTCCTTGGAGCCGGTGACGATGGACAACGCCCCCACGCGCTCGCCATAGAGCGAAAACGACTTGGAGAACGAGCTGGACACAAAGAACGTAAGCCCGGCGTCTGCGAACAGGCGCACGGCTTGAGCATCCTCTTCGATGCCATCACCGAAGCCTTGGTAGGCGATGTCCAGGAAGGGGATATGGCCCTTGGCCTGAATCACAGCCAGCACTTGCTTCCAGTCCTCAAGGGTGAGGTCCACGCCTGTGGGGTTATGGCAGCAGGCATGAAGCACCACCACAGCGCCGCTGGGCAGGGCATTGAGGTCTTCGAACAAACCGGAACGGTTCACCCCATGGCTGGTCGCATCATAGTAGCGGTAGTCACGTACCGGGAACCCCGCCGTTTCGAACAGCGCGCGGTGGTTTTCCCAGCTTGGGTCACTGATGGCTACCACGGCATCGGGCCGCAGGCGCTTGATGAAGTCCGCGCCCAGCTTGAGCGCGCCAGTACCGCCTACGGCCTGTACGGTCACTACCCGACCTTCCGCCAGCAGCGGGGAATCAGCACCGAACAGTAGGGTTTGCACCGCTTTGTCGTAAGCCGCGATGCCATCGATAGGCAAATAGCCGCGGGCCGCGTGTTGTGCCACCCGTGCCTGTTCGGCTTCGATCACGGCACGCATCAACGGGATTTTACCCTCTGCGTTGTAGTACACACCTACCCCTAGGTTGACCCGATCGGGGCGGGGGTCTGCGTTGAAGGCTTCGTTAACACCAAGGATGGGATCGCGGGGCGCCAACTCTACAGCGGAAAACAGGCTCATGAGGGACCGTGGCTCTATGAAGAAGGGAATGAAAGTCCGCACCAATACGGCGCGCCAACGGTCGATGAGTATAGAGAGCCGAAAGCGCCCGCGCGACCGCGTAGCGCCTTGTTAGCGGCGAATTTTTTAACACCCTTGAACAATTGGCCCAACGCCGGGTTTGACGGCCCCCGCGTTCGGCAAGTACTGTTCATGGATACAGCCCTTTTGTGGCGTCAGAGGTTACTCATGTCTGAATTCCAGCTTGTCACTCAATACCGGCCCGCGGGCGACCAGCCCGAGGCCATCCGCCAGTTGGTAGAGGGGATCGACGCCGGGCTGGCGCACCAGACGCTTCTGGGGGTTACCGGTTCGGGCAAAACCTTCAGCATCGCCAACGTAATCGCCCAGATAAAACGCCCAACGCTGGTATTGGCGCCCAACAAAACCCTGGCGGCGCAGCTGTATGGGGAGTTCAAGGCGTTCTTCCCGGATAACGCCGTGGAGTATTTCGTTTCCTACTACGACTACTACCAGCCGGAAGCCTACGTGCCGTCGTCGGACACCTTCATCGAGAAGGATGCGTCCATCAACGACCATATCGAGCAGATGCGGCTGTCCGCCACCAAAGCGCTGATCGAGCGCAAGGATGCGATCATCGTGACCACCGTGTCCTGCATCTACGGTTTGGGTAGCCCTGAAACCTACTTGCGCATGGTCCTGCACCTGGACCGCGGGGATCGCTTCGATCAGCGCGAACTGCTGCGTCGGCTGACTGAGCTGCAGTACACCCGCAACGAGATCGACTTTGCTCGGGCAACCTTCAGGGTGCGGGGTGATGTGATCGATGTGTTCCCCGCCGAATCGGACCTTGAGGCCATTCGGATCGAACTGTTCGACGACGAGATCGAAAACATTTCCTCCTTTGACCCCCTGACCGGGGAGGTTATTCACCGGCTGCCGCGTTACACCTTCTATCCAAAAACCCACTATGTGACGCCACGGGAAACCCTGGTAGGCGCCATCGAAAAGATCAAAGTAGAGCTGCAAGAGCGGCTAGACTACCTGCGCGGCGCCAACAAGCTGGTGGAGGCTCAGCGGCTTGAGCAGCGCACCCGGTTCGACCTGGAGATGATGCTGGAGCTTGGCTACTGCAACGGCATCGAGAACTACTCCCGCTACCTGTCTGGCCGCCCCGCGGGCGCAGCACCGCCCACCCTGTACGATTACCTGCCCCCCGAGGCTTTGCTGGTGATCGACGAATCCCACGTCAGCGTTCCCCAGGTAGGGGCGATGTACAAGGGGGACCGTTCCCGTAAAGAAACCTTGGTGGAATATGGCTTCCGCCTGCCGTCGGCGCTGGACAACCGGCCCATGCGCTTCGATGAGTGGGAAGCGATCACGCCCCAGACGATCTTCGTGTCCGCCACCCCTGGCCCTTATGAGCAAGAGCACGCTGGCCGGGTGGTGGAGCAGGTGGTACGGCCCACCGGCCTGGTGGATCCGCAGATCGAAATCCGGCCAGCCAGTACCCAGGTAGACGACCTGCTTTCGGAAATCCGCAAGCGCGTTGCGCTAGACCAGCGCGTATTGGTGACTACCTTGACCAAGCGCATGGCCGAGGACCTCACCGACTACCTCGCCGACCACGACGTGCGTATTCGCTACCTGCACTCGGATATTGACACCGTGGAGCGGGTGGAGATCATTCGCGACTTGCGCCTGGGCACGTTCGACGTATTGGTGGGGATCAACCTGCTGCGCGAGGGCCTGGACATGCCCGAGGTCGCCCTGGTAGCGATACTGGACGCCGACAAGGAAGGTTTTCTGCGCTCCGAGCGCTCGCTGATCCAGACCATCGGTCGAGCCGCCCGTAACCTTAACGGCCGCGCGATTCTCTACGCGGACAACATGACCGGCTCCATGGAGCGGGCCATCAATGAAACAGAACGCCGGCGCGAGAAGCAGATTGCTTTCAACGAGGCCAACGGCATCGTACCCAAGGGCGTGGTGCGCGATATCGCCGATATCCTCGAAGGGGCCCATATCCCTGGTGCGCGCAGCAAGAAGCGCAAGGGTATGGCCAAGGCAGCGGAAGAGAGCGCCCGTGTGGACGCCGAACTGCGCAGCCCCAACGAGATCACCAAGCGTATTCGCCAGTTGGAAGAGAAAATGCTCCAGTACGCACGCGACCTGGAATTCGAGGCCGCTGCCCAAACCCGAGACGAGATCGGCAAGCTGCGGGAGCGGTTGTTGGCCGTTTAACCCGATGTGTGTGCAGGCTTGAAAGTAGAAAGTGGTTTGATGAAGCTGCTAGTTATGACACTTATAGCCATTTCCATTTGCACGAGCCAAGCAAATGCCGCGGCCCGCTGCGGCAGGCAGCTTGTGAACATCGGTACCCCGCTCAAGGCGGTAAAAAGTATATGCGGGGCGCCTGCCGCTCGAGCGACCCAGGCACTGCCTTTGCGTGCCAATGGTGTCCCCAAAAAAGGCGGCACCCAGACCGACATTCTGGTCTATGGGCCTAATGGAGGGGCATGGCAGTACGTCCTTTTCCAGAATGAAGAGCTTGTTCGCGTAGAGATGCGCAGGAAGGCCCCGACGGGTGATGTATTGAAATGGTAGGGCTGCCGAGCACGGCTACTTGGGCCTGAACCTTGGCCCTGCTACCATCGCCTGCTGTGTACCTTCTAGCCCGAGACTCCTTCATGAGCACCGTTCGCACCCGAATCGCGCCTTCGCCCACCGGCGACCCCCACGTTGGCACGGCTTACATTGCCTTGTTCAACTACTGCTTCGCCAAAAAGCATGGCGGCGAGTTCATCCTGCGCATTGAGGACACCGATCAGGTGCGCTCCACCCGTGAGTCCGAGCAGCAAATTTATGACGCCTTGCGCTGGTTGGGCATCGAATGGAGCGAGGGGCCAGACGTCGGCGGCCCCCATGGGCCCTACCGGCAGAGCGAGCGTGGTGATATTTACCGTGGCTATGCCCAGCAGTTGGTAGACGCGGGCCACGCATTCCCCTGCTTCTGCACCGCCGAAGAGCTGGACCAGATGCGCGCCGAGCAACAAGCTCGTGGTGAAACCCCTCGCTATGACGGCCGCGCGCTGAAGTTGCCCGCCGATGAGGTGCAGCGTCGCCTGGCCGCCGGTGAACCTCATGTGATTCGCATGAAGGTACCCAGCGAAGGTGTGTGCATCGTGCCGGACATGCTCCGTGGCGATGTGGAAATCCCGTGGGACCGCATGGACATGCAGGTTCTGATCAAAACTGACGGCTTGCCTACGTACTTCCTGGCTAACGTGGTGGATGACCACCTGATGGGTATCACCCACGTGCTGCGGGGCGAAGAGTGGCTGCCATCGGCGCCCAAGCTGATGAAGCTCTACGAGTATTTCGGCTGGGAGCAACCGCAGTTGTGCTACATGCCGCTACTGCGCAACCCGGACAAATCCAAGCTTTCCAAGCGCAAGAACCCGACCTCGGTCACCTTCTACGAGCGCATGGGCTTCATGCCCGAAGCCATGCTCAACTACCTGGGGCGCATGGGTTGGTCCATGCCGGATGAGCGCGAGAAGTTCTCCCTGGCTGAGATGGTCGAGCATTTTGACCTGTCCCGGGTATCCCTGGGCGGCCCTATTTTCGATATCGAGAAGCTGTCCTGGCTTAACGGCCAGTGGCTGCGTGAGCTGCCGGTGGAGGAGTTCGCTGCCCGGGTGCGCCAATGGGCGTTCAATCAGGACTACCTGATGAAGATCGCGCCGCTGGTTCAGGGCAGGGTAGAGACCTTCAGCCAGGTGGCGCCACTGGGGGGGTTCTTCTTCGAAGGCGGGGTGCGCCCAGCCCCAGAGCTGTTCGCCCATAAGAAGCTAACCCCAGAGCAAGTACGCCAAGCCATACAGCTGATCCTCTGGAAGCTCGAAGGGCTGCGTCAATGGGAAAAAGAGCGGATCACCGGCTGTATTCAAGCGGTAGTCGATGCCCTTGGCCTGAAGCTGCGCGATGCCATGCCCCTGATGTTCGCGGCCATCACTGGCCAAGCCAGTTCGGTCTCGGTGCTGGACGCCATGGAAATCCTGGGCCCGGACCTGACTCGCTACCGCTTGCGCCAAGCCTTGGACCTGCTAGGCGGTGTGTCGAAGAAAGAAAACAAAGAGTGGGAAAAGCTGTCGGCTGACATTGGCTAACAGTGCCAGCGCCTGCCGGGCTTACCGGTCATCTGCCTTAACAGGCTGGTGGGGCCCGCTCTTGGGCAATGCCAGCCGCTGCGCCTATTGGGCACGGCTACCGGTTAAAGCTAAGCCTTTGAATGCGGTGAGAAAATTTTTAAAAATTTCTCAAAATTAGTTTGACAGGGTAGGGGCGGCGTCTTAATATGCGCCCCGTCCACGACATGGTGCTGAAACAAGGCACTGCGTAATGGGGCTATAGCTCAGCTGGGAGAGCGCTTGCATGGCATGCAAGAGGTCGACGGTTCGATCCCGTCTAGCTCCACCAAATTCCTCGCCCGAGGTGCTGTTTTAATCTTGGGTAGGTCGGTCATCAGGCCGATCGGAAAGAAGGTCTGTCCCCTTCGTCTAGTGGCCTAGGACACCGCCCTTTCACGGCGGTAACAGGGGTTCGAGTCCCCTAGGGGACGCCAGTTTTACCTGTATCGTCAGTTGGCGGTACACGCCGCCAGGCGTTAAATCTGGGGCTATAGCTCAGCTGGGAGAGCGCTTGCATGGCATGCAAGAGGTCGACGGTTCGATCCCGTCTAGCTCCACCAATTTGCCAGGGCCTGCTGCGGCAGGCCTGCTCGAAGGTTTGCGTCCCCTTCGTCTAGTGGCCTAGGACACCGCCCTTTCACGGCGGTAACAGGGGTTCGAGTCCCCTAGGGGACGCCACGTTTACCCCGATCTCCGGGAATCAAGGCTCATTCGATTATTGAATGGGCCTTTTGTTTTTTCCGGCATGCGGTGAGCGCAGGAGAGCATATGAATTGGGATCTACCATCACCCTTTACCCTGAACTTGCGCGTAGGCCCCGAAGACATCGACGGCCTGGGCCATGCCAATAACGCGGTTTACGTCACCTGGCTGGAGCGGTGCGCCTGGCGCCATTCTGGCGCGCTGGGCCTGGGTCTGACCGAATACCGTCGCCTCGACCGTGCCATGGCGGTGCTGCGCCATGAAGTCGATTATCTGGCCGCGGCCTACGAAGGCGATGAATTGTTAATGGGCACTTGGATCATCGATTGGGATCAACGGTTAAAAATGAACCGTCGCTTCCAGTTGATTCGCCCTCGGGATGGCGTCACGGTGCTGAGGGCGCAAACCACCTTCGTATGCATCGAGTTGTCCAGTGGTCGGCCTAAGCGTATGCCCATCGCGTTTATCGAAGGATATGCCCAGGCTATCGAGCCAACAGCCCCCATGTTGGAGCGCTGAGCCATGCAGCTAGCTTTGGCCCCCATGGAGGGGCTGGTCGATAACATCCTTCGGGATGTGCTTACTCGAGTGGGCGGCATCGACTGGTGTGTGACTGAATTCATTCGGGTATCGGACCGGGCCTTGCTGCCGTCGTCTTTCCTCAAGTTGGCGCCAGAGTTAGCCCATGGCAGCCAAACCCGCGCAGGCACCCCCTTGCATGTGCAGTTGCTAGGGTCAGACCCTCTCCTGTTGGGCGAAAGCGCCGCCGTAGCCTGTGGCTTGGGCGCGCCAGTGATCGACTTGAACTTCGGTTGCCCTGCAAAAACGGTTAACCGCTCCAAGGGCGGCGCGGTATTGCTTAACGAGCCCGAGCTGTTGCACGCCATCGTCAGCCAGGTACGGCGGGATACGCCTGCGAACGTGCCGGTGACGGCCAAGATGCGTTTGGGCTACGCCAGCCCAATGGGTGCGCTGGATTGCGCCCGCGCGTTGGCTGACGGCGGCGCGGAGCGCATCGTGGTGCATGCGCGCACCAAATTCGAAGGCTACAAGCCGCCGGCCCATTGGGAGTGGGTGGCGCGGGTGCAGGAGGTGGTCAAGGTCCCGGTGTATGCCAATGGAGAAATCTGGACCGTCGAGGACTGGCAGCGCTGCCGGGAAGTCAGCGGGGCGCAGCACTTTATGCTGGGCAGGGGGCTGGTGTCGTGCCCGGACCTCGCCTTGCGTATCGCCGCGGCCGCGCGAGGAGAGGCGCTGGCACCTATGCCCTGGGACGCCGCCCTGCTACCGCTGTTACAAGATTTCTGGCGCCAAGCCACGGCCAAGCTATCGCCACGTTACGCCCCTGGCCGGCTCAAGCAATGGGTCGCCATGCTGACCCGTACCTACCCTGGCGCGGTGGTGCTGTTCCAGGCACTGCGGCAGGAGACCGACTGCGGGCGTATCAGTGAACTGTTGGGCCTGAACGAAGCCGTGGTAGCGTAAAAAAAAGCCGACGAACGGTCTTGAAAGGTAGCGGTGAGGCCCTATCTGTTAGATACGCGATGCCGAAGTCGGGTCGCGGAATCAACTACTCGCTGAAATCTCAGGAGATCGTCATGAGCACTGCATTTTCCTTGGCTCCACTGTTCCGTCACTCCGTTGGCTTCGATCGTTTCAACGATCTGTTCGAGTCGGCGTTACGTAATGAGTCGGGTAGTTCCTACCCACCCTACAACGTCGAAAAGCATGGCGAGAACGACTACCGTATCGTCGTAGCCGCCGCAGGCTTCCAAGAACAGGACCTCGACCTGCAAGTCGAGAAGGGCGTGCTGACTGTCACCGGCGGCAAAAACCGCGAGGCTGACACTACCAGCGTGACCTACCTGCACCAGGGCATTGCCCAGCGTGCCTTCAAGCTGTCGTTCCGCCTGGCTGACCATATCGAGGTCAAGGCGGCGAAACTTGAGAACGGCCTGCTGAACATTGACCTGCTGCGCCTGGTACCGGAAGAGGCCAAGCCAAAACGCATCCCGATCGGCGGCACCCAGCCCGTGCTGGAACAATGATCGCTCAACGCGAGAAGTGAAAAAGGGCGCCTGGTGGGGCGCCCTTTTTTATTGGGCGCTTGCAGCTGCGCCCGCCTTACCTTATAGGAGCGAGCAAAGCTCGCGAACCGGGTCTATCCCACCAGCAGCGCCTTGAACTGATCCAGCGGTACTGGCCGGCTATATAAGTAGCCCTGGTACAGGTGGCAACCCAGGCGGTCGAGAAATTCCAGTTGTTCGCTCAGCTCCACGCCTTCGGCGATCACGGTCAGCTCAAGGCTGCGCGCCATGGCCACGATTGCGCGAATGATTTCAGCGTCGTTAGGGTCCGAAGTGCAGTCGCGTACGAAGGACTGGTCGATTTTCAGAGTGTCCACCGGCAGCCGTTTAAGGTAGGTGAGCGACGAGTAACCCGTGCCGAAGTCATCCATGGCGAAGCTCACCCCCATTTTTTTCAAGGCGCGCATCTTACTGATGGTGTCTTCAAGGTTCTGGATGACGATGCCTTCAGTGATTTCAAGCTTCAGCAGGCTGCACGGCAGTTGGTTGACGCTCAGGCTGCGTTCGATGCGCTCGACGAAGTCGGTCTGCCGAAACTGACGTGGGCTTATATTCACGCATAGGCTGAACTCACTGGCGTTGATCAGCCCGGCATGAAGCAGCCGCGCACAGGCGCCGCAGGCTTCATCGAGAATCCAGTTGCCCACGTCCAGAATCATCCCGCTTTCCTCAAGCACCTGAATGAACTGAGAAGGGGACTGCTGCCCCAGCTCCGGATGCAACCAGCGTAACAGCACCTCGGCACCGACGATCCGATCGTCCCGTGCGTCCACTTGCGGCTGGAAATGCAGGTGCAGCTCGCCTCGGCTAAAGGCCAGGCGCAGGTCGTTCTCCAGGCGTAGGCGCTCGCTGGCTGCCTTTTGCATGGCTCGGTGGAACATCTGCGCGGTATTGCGCCCCGAATCCTTGGCCCGGTACAGGGCGATGTCCGCACGCTTGAGCAGGTCAGCCGGTGTAGTGCCATGGTCGGGAATCAATGCCATGCCAATGCTAGGCGTCACCCGCAGGCGGTGACCATCCAGAGACATAGGCTCGGCGAGCAGGTCGCGCAGGGTATCGGCCAACCGTCGTACCCGCTCTGTCACTTCGGCGCGACTGCCGTCCAGGCCGCCTATGAGAATCACGAATTCGTCCCCGCCCAAGCGTGCCACCGTGTCCTCCAGGCTGACGCTGGCCTCCAGGCGAGCCGTGATGATCTTGAGCACGGTGTCGCCCACGGGATGGCCGAGCGAGTCGTTGATGTGCTTGAAATGGTCCAGATCCAGAAATAACAGCGCCCCCCGCTGGTTGTTGCGCTTGAGCAAAGCCACCTGTTGGCTGATGCGGTCCATCAGCAGCGCACGGTTGGGCAGGTTGGTCAGGGGGTCGTGATACGCCAGGTGCTGTACCTGCGCCTGGGCCAACTTGAGCTGGCTGATGTCGCGCGCGGTCATCAGCAGGCAGGGGCTGTGTTCCAGGGTAATAGGCTCAATGGTAATTTCCAGCGTCAGGGCTTCGCCGGTTTTGCGCCGGCCCATTAGTTCACGCTGGCGTACCCGGCCGTAACGCTGAAGTTCGCTCTCCAGCATTGCGCGTTGATAATCATCTGGCCAGATATTCAAGGCCTTGGCGGTTTGCCCAATGAGCTCTTCGGCCCTCCAGCCGAAGGTGTCACAAAATGAAGGGTTGACCTCTATGAAGCGGCCGCTGGCCTGTTCGCTCACGCATACGGGGTAGGGGCTGGCCTGAAACAGCTTGGCGAACTTTTCTTCGGAGTTTTGCAACTGCTGTTGACGTAGAGCCTGCTCGCTGGTGTCTACAAAGGTACTTAGCAGCAACGCCCGGCCGTCGAGTTCAAGGTTCTGGCTACACAGAATGCCTTCGCGCAGCTCCCCTGTGGCCGAGCGCAATCTCGCCTCGGTAATAATCGGCTCATTGCTCGACGAGGTAGCCTGCATCAGTGCAATGCGCTGGGACGGATCCGCCCACAGGCCCAACTCTTCAGTGGTTTTGCCGGCAACCTGCTCTACAGGCCAGCCCAACAAGCGCTCGAAGTGTTGGTTCACCTCGAAAATTTGCCCATCGAGGCGGCGGGTGAGCATGACTACGTTAGGGCTTAGGTGAAAAAGCGTAGCGAAGCGCTTTTCCGAGGCGATCAGCGCCGCTTCGCGTTCCCTGAGCTTGGAGATGTCTCGGGCCACGCCTACCATATGCGGGCGCCCGTCCCTGCCGCGGATCAGGCTGCCGCTGATTTCAATCCAGTGCAGGCTGCCGTCTGGCCAGCGAATGCGATGGCGCATGGCTTGGTCGAGCGGCTCGCCCCGCAATACCAGTTCGAACGCCTGCAGGGTACGCGCACGGTCTTCTTCGGGAAGCAGGTCCAGGTAGTCGATATCCCTGGGGAGCCTGACCTGCGGGTCGAAACCGAACAAGGCCTGGGTACCGCGAGACCAGTTGATCAGCCCGCGTTCGATATCCCAGAACCATGCGCCAAGGCGGGCGCCATTGAGTGCCGCGAGCAGTTGTGAAGCGCTTTCCCAGGAGGCCTCCGCGTCTCTGGGGTCCACTGCTTGAATACGCGGCAGGCGGGCATGTAGGTTGAGGCTCTTGGGCATAGGGCCGGGCTTCCTTGTTCGGGCAATCGCCCCTGTGAGTCAAGCACCAACGGCGTGGGTTTCGAGCAGGGCCATGAAGGCCCGAGCGGCGTTGGATAGCGTCCTGTCGGTATGCACGATGTAGCCTAGCTGGCGGCTTAATTGTACGCCCGGCAGCGACAAACGCGTGACCTGGTCGTCCAGCATGGTCCGCGGGAGCACGCTCCACGCCAGCCCAATGGAAACCATCATTTTGATGGTCTCCAGGTAATTGGTACTCATGGCGATATTAGGCGTAAGCCCCCGTGCCTGGAACAGTTGACGGACGATATGATGCGTAAAAGTATTTCCACCAGGGAAAACCGCCGGGCGATCGGCGATGTCTTCCAGCGAAATTCGCGCCTGCTGAGCCAGGGCATGCTCGGGCGCGACCACCAAGTCCAGTGGGTCATCCCAGATCCGCACTGCTTTGGTCGGGCCATAGGGTTCCGGGGCCAGGGTGATGACCGCCAGTTCCGCTCGGCCGTGCAGAATCTCGTCGTAGGCGACTTCCGAGTCTAGAAACTGAATGTCCAATGCTACCTGCGGGTAGCGGCGGGTGAACTCGCGCAGCACGGGAGGCAGGCGGTGTAGGCCAATATGGTGGCTGGTGGCCAAGGTCAACCTGCCTGAAACCTCCCCATTGAGGTTGTTCAACGCACGCCGGGTGTCGTCCAACACATTTAGTATCTGATAAGCCCGCGGCAAGAGTGCACGGCCGGCCTCGGTCAAGCTAACCTCTCGGCCCAAGCGATCGAACAAGCGGGTATCGAGTTGGGCCTCCAGGCCGGCAATGCGCTTGCTGATAGCGGGCTGAGTCAGATGAAGCCGCTCCCCAGCGTTGGAAAAGCTTCCAGTTTCAGCAACGTTGATGAAAGCGCTAAGGTTTGCCAAGTCCATGGCGCTGTATTCCCTATGGTTATCCAGAATATGAAAATTATGAATTTGAGTTATTCACTCTAACCTTTTAGCATTTCCCTAACAAGCGTAGGCTTTTTATTCGAGCGGTGACGCAACACTGCCTGGCCTTCGCCACAGTCACGCCTGACGAGGATGTAACCAATGGCCGGCAAAACCCTGTATGACAAGCTCTGGGATTCACATTTGGTCAAGCAACGGGACGACGGCTCGGCGTTGATCTATATTGATCGCCATATCGTTCACGAAGTGACCTCGCCCCAGGCTTTCGAAGGGCTACGCCTGGCCGGGCGCACGCCTTGGCGAGTAGACAGCATTGTCGCTACCCCGGATCACAACGTGCCCACCACCGCGGAGCGCAAGGGCGGGATTGGCGCCATCGAAGATCAGGTGTCGCGTTTGCAGGTGCAGACCCTGGACGACAATTGCGATGAATACGGCATCACTGAATTCAAGATGAACGACCCTCGCCAAGGCATCGTGCATGTGATCGGCCCGGAGCAGGGCGCTACCCTGCCAGGAATGACCGTGGTGTGCGGAGATTCACATACGTCCACCCATGGCGCGTTTGGCGCGTTGGCCCATGGCATAGGCACCTCCGAGGTGGAACATGTGCTGGCGACGCAATGCCTGGTGGCCAAGAAAATGAAAAACATGCAGGTACTGGTCGAAGGCGCCTTGCCTTTTGGCGTAACTGCAAAGGACATCGTGCTGGCTGTGATCGGCAAGATCGGCACCGCTGGCGGGAACGGCCACGCCATCGAGTTCGCTGGCAGCGCCATCCGTGAGCTGTCCGTGGAAGGCCGCATGACCATTTGCAACATGTCCATCGAGGCTGGCGCGCGTGTCGGGCTGGTGGCTTGCGATGAAAAAACCATCGAGTACGTGAAAGGCCGTCCTTTCGCGCCCACTGTCGAGCAGTGGGACCAGGCCGTTGAAGCCTGGAACGGGCTCAAGTCCGACGATGACGCTCACTTCGATACCGTGGTTCGCCTGGATGCCGCCCAAATCAAGCCGCAGGTGAGCTGGGGTACATCTCCGGAGATGGTCCTGGCCGTGGACCAAACCGTGCCAGACCCGGCCGCCGAAGCCGACCTGGTCAAGCGCGGTTCCATCGAGCGTGCGCTCAAGTACATGGGGCTGCGGGCCAACCAGCCTATTACGGACATCCGCCTGGACCGCATTTTCATTGGTTCATGTACCAACTCGCGGATCGAAGACCTGCGTGCCGCCGCGGTGGTAGCCAAGGGCCGGAAGGTAGCGGCTTCGGTCAAGCAGGCCATCGTGGTGCCCGGTTCGGGGCTGGTCAAAGCCCAGGCCGAGCAGGAAGGCCTGGACCAGATTTTTATCGAAGCAGGGTTCGAGTGGCGTGAGCCAGGCTGTTCCATGTGCCTGGCGATGAACCCGGACCGCCTTGAATCTGGCGAACATTGCGCGTCGACTTCCAACCGCAACTTCGAGGGCCGGCAAGGGGCAGGGGGGCGTACCCACTTGGTCAGCCCCGCCATGGCAGCGGCGGCGGCGGTGGTGGGTCATTTCGTAGACGTTCGTGAATTGTCCCAGGAGCGCGCAGCATGAAAGCCTTCACTCAACATACCGGGCTGGCCGTGCCATTGGACCGCGCCAACGTCGATACCGACCAAATCATCCCCAAGCAATTCTTGAAGTCCATCAAGCGCACCGGCTTTGGGCCCAACCTGTTCGATGAATGGCGTTACCTGGATGTAGGCCAACCTTACCAGGACAACTCCAAGCGACCCTTGAACATGGACTTCGTGTTGAACCAGCCGCGATACCAAGGCGCCAGTGTACTGCTGGCCCGGGAAAACTTCGGCTGCGGCTCTAGCCGCGAGCACGCGCCCTGGGCACTGGACGAATACGGCTTCCGCTGTGTGATAGCACCCAGTTTTGCCGATATCTTTTTTAACAACAGCTTCAAGAATGGCCTGCTGCCGATCATCCTCAGCGCCAGCGATGTAGACGCGTTGTTTCAGCAGATCGAAGCCGAGCCGGGTTACCAGTTGGCTGTCGATCTGCAGGCCCAAACCGTTACCCGCCCCGATGGCCAGGCTTACCGCTTTGAGATCGATGAATTTCGCAAACACTGCCTGTTGCACGGGCTGGACGACATCGGCCTGACCCTGCAAGACGCCGAGGCCATTCGTACGTTCGAGGCTCGCCATCAATCGGCGCAGCCCTGGCTGTTTCGCTGACCCACTGCCCCACCTTCATCGGCACCCAAGGCATAAGGGTGCCGTTTCGATTCGAAAGAGGAACGCATGAGCAAGCAGATCCTGATTCTCCCTGGTGACGGCATTGGCCCGGAAATCATGGCCGAGGCGGTGAAGGTCCTGAACCTGGCCAACGAGAAGTTCGCACTGGGCCTTACCATGGCCGAGGATGTGATTGGGGGGGCGGCGATCGATCGGCATGGCGTGCCGCTGGCCGATGAAACCCTGGCGCGGGCACGGGCCGCTGATGCGGTGCTTTTGGGCGCCGTGGGCGGGTCGAAGTGGGACAAGATCGAGCGCGACATCCGCCCTGAGCGCGGCCTGCTGAAGATCCGAGCGCAGTTGGGACTGTTCGCCAATCTGCGCCCGGCCATCCTGTATCCACAACTGGCAGAGGCCTCGTCGCTAAAGCCGGAGATCGTCGCCGGGCTGGATATCCTGATCGTTCGCGAATTGACCGGGGGCATCTACTTCGGCGCGCCCCGTGGCACCCGTACCCTCGATAACGGCGAGCGCCAGGCCTACGACACCTTGCCCTACAGCGAAAGCGAGATCCGCCGTATCGCCCGGGTAGGCTTCGAAATGGCCCAGGTGCGGGGTAAAAAACTGTGTTCAGTGGATAAAGCCAACGTGTTGGCTTCCAGCCAATTGTGGCGGGAGGTAGTCGAGGAAGTGGCGAAGGATTATCCTGAGGTCGAACTCAGCCACATGTACGTGGACAACGCCGCCATGCAGCTGGTACGGGCGCCCAAGCAGTTCGACGTGGTGGTCACCGATAACCTGTTCGGGGATATCCTCTCGGACGAAGCTTCGATGCTTACTGGCTCCATCGGCATGCTGCCATCGGCCTCGCTGGACGCCAACAACAAAGGCATGTACGAACCCTGCCATGGTTCGGCGCCAGATATCGCTGGCCAGGGCATCGCCAACCCACTGGCGACCATTTTGTCGGTGTCCATGATGTTGCGTTACAGCTTCAATCAAACCGAAGCGGCCAGCGCCATTGAAACGGCCGTGGGCAAGGTGCTTGATCAAGGTCTGCGCACCGGTGATATCTGGTCGTCAGGCTGCACCAAGGTCAGCACGCAGGAAATGGGTAGCGCAGTAGTCGCGGCCCTGCGAAATCTGTAATCTCTCGGGCCCGCCGCCCAATCTGCAAGGGCGGCGGCCCACTTTTTCCCAAGGGTGTAGTTGCGATGAAACGTGTAGGTCTGATCGGTTGGCGCGGTATGGTCGGTTCCGTGCTCATGCAGCGGATGCTGGAAGAGCAGGACTTCGACCTGATCGAACCGGTGTTTTTCACAACCTCGAACGTAGGCGGGCAAGGCCCAGCCGTGGGCAAGGACATTGCCACGCTCAAGGATGCCTACAGCATCGAGGAACTGAAAACCCTGGACGTCATCCTCACCTGCCAGGGGGGCGACTACACCGGCGAAGTATTTCCAAAGCTGCGTGAGGCCGGCTGGCGCGGTTATTGGATCGACGCTGCCTCCACGCTGCGCATGCAAGATGACGCGGTCATTGTACTGGACCCGGTCAACCGCAAGGTGATCGACCAGCAGCTCGATGCCGGTACCCAGAACTTCATCGGTGGCAACTGCACCGTCAGCCTGATGCTTATGGGCCTGGGCGGCCTGTTCGAAGCCGGCCTGGTGGAGTGGATGAGCGCCATGACCTATCAGGCCGCCTCTGGCGCCGGTGCGCAGAACATGCGTGAGCTGATCCGTCAGATGGGCGCCAGCCATGCCGCCGTGGCCGATGACCTGGCCAACCCGGCCAGCGCCATCCTAAATATCGACCGCAAGCTTGCCGACGCCATGCGTGGCGAAGCCTTCCCGACCGAGCAGTTCGGCGTACCTCTCGCGGGTAGCCTGATTCCCTGGATCGACAAAGAGCTCCCTAATGGTCAAAGCCGCGAAGAGTGGAAAGCTCAGGCCGAAACCAACAAAATCCTCGGCCGTTTCAAAAGCCCGGTACCAGTAGATGGCATTTGTGTGCGAGTGGGCGCCATGCGCTGCCATAGCCAGGCCCTGACCATCAAGCTTAATAAAGACGTGCCCATCGCTGATATCGAGGGCATGATCAGCCAGCACAACCCTTGGGTGAAGCTGGTGCCTAACCACCGTGAAGCCAGCATCGCCGAGCTCACACCCACTCAGGTCACCGGCACCCTTAACGTACCCGTAGGGCGCCTGCGCAAGTTGAACATGGGCTCTCAATACCTGGGGGCGTTCACCGTAGGCGATCAACTACTCTGGGGCGCGGCCGAGCCATTGCGGCGCATGCTGCGGATTCTGCTGGAGCGCTGATACCGCCACGGCCCTTCGCGGCTGGTTGCGCTGCCCCAATAACGGGGATGGCGTGGCCAGCCGCGTTTTCGTTTCAAAGGTTGGCCCTTCACCCGGGCGCCGCCCACACCGCTTAAGGAACCTCCATGTCTGTGACCTTTGACATCGCCGTGATCGGCGCCACCGGTACCGTTGGCGAAACCCTGGTGCAAATCCTGGAGGAGCGCAGTTTTCCGCTGGGCCAATTGCATGTGCTGGCCAGTCAGGCGTCCGTAGCCCAGTCGGTGCCCTTCAAAGGCCGGAACCTGCGGGTCAAGGCTGTGGACGGTTTCGACTTCGCCCAGGTCAAGCTGGCGTTCTTCTGTGCCGGGGAAGCCGTTAGCCAGGTTTATGTGGCCCAGGCCAAGGCGGCGGGTTGCTCAGTGATCGATCTGGCGCAAGGGCAGGGTGCGCCGGTAGTGGTACCAGAGGTGAACGCTGGCCGCCTCAATCCCTTGAAAGCCCCGTTCACGGTGGGCAATCCAGGAAGCATCGCCACGGCCCTGGCCTTGGTGTTGGCGCCCTTGCAACCCGTTCTGGACCTGCAACAGGTAACCGTTACCGCCTGCTTGTCCATGTCGGCCGCCGGGCGTGAAGCCGTGCGCGAATTGGCCAGGCAAACCACTGAGCTACTCAATGCACGCCCTTTGGAGCCCCGTGTGTTCGATCGCCAAGTGGCGTTCAATATGCTCGCCCAAGTGGGCGCGCCGGATGACGATGGCCACTTGAGCCTGGAAAAACGTGCCCATAACGAATTGCGCGAATTGCTTGAACTGCCTTTACTAAACGTGGCTGTAAGCTGCATCCAGGCGCCTGTGTTCTTTGGCGACAGCTTGAGTGTAAGCCTGCGCTGTACTCACCCGGTCGACCTGCACGCCGTGGGCGCTGCGCTGGAGCAGGCTCCAGGCGTAGAGTGGACCGGCAAGGAAGACTATCCCACGGCTGTGGGGGACGCGGTAGGTCAGGATGAGCTGTATGTTGGGCGGGTGCGCGCGGGCGTAAGCGATCCTTGCGAGCTCAATCTGTGGTTGACCTTGGACAATGTACGCAAAGGCGCAGCGCTCAATGCCGTGCAAATAGCGGAATTGTTGATAAAACGCCTTTCCTAAAAGATACTTGGGAATACTTTGTATAAAGTTCTTCGGATTACGATGTAAGTCCGGCACGCACAAAAGGATCTGGCCATGGTTCAAGTTCGCAAACTGGCATTGGCGATAGCCGCTGCGACGGCGCTGTCATCCGGACTGGCGCAAGCCTTGGAACTGGGAGAGCTGACCCTCAAATCCGCCGCCAACCAGCCCCTTGTAGCCGAGATCGAGCTGCGTGACGTGGCTGCCCTCACGGCCCCTGAGGTTGTCCCCGGCTTGGCCTCGCCTGAGGAGTTCGCCCGCGCCGGCCTGGATCGCCAGGCGTTCCTCAATCAGTTGAGCTTCACGCCGGTGATCAACCCCGGCGGTCGCAGCGTGATTCAGGTGACTTCCACCGCGCCCTTGCCTGAGCCCTTGGTCAAGTTCCTGGTGCAGGTGATTTACCCCAGCGGCCGTTTGATGCGTGATTACAGCGTGCTGGTCGACGCCTCGCGTTTCTCGCCGCAAGCCGCTGATGCCGCAGCCGCCGCGTCTGCCGCGACACCGGCGGTCACTGCCCCCAGTGCTGAGAGCGCCAAGCAATACACCACCACGCCGCGCGATACCCTATGGGAGATTGCCGCCCGGGTGCGCGAGCAAGCCTCGGTGCAGCAGACCATGCTGGCCATTCAGGCGATGAACCCTGATGCCTTCCAGGACAGCAACATCAACCGTCTTCGGGCCGGACAGGTATTACGAATACCCGACCCGAACGAGGCCGCTGCGCTGCCCCAGGGCCAGGCCATAGCGGAGGTCGCACGGCAGAACGCAGCTTGGCGTGAAGGTCGACGTTTGGGCCCCAGGGCCCAGCAGTTGGATGCTACCGCGCGTGGCCGTAACGGTAACGCACCAGCGCCCCAGCAAGGTGACCAGCTCAAGCTGGTATCAGGCGACGCCGCCACTGAGCAAGCGCGGGGCCTGGCTGGTGACAACAAGGCCTTGACCAACAAGCTGGCAGTGACCCAGGAAGGCCTGGACAGCGCACGGCGTGAAAACGACGAACTGAAAAGCCGCCTCGCTGACCTACAAAGCCAATTGGACAAAGCCCAGCGCCTGCTGCAACTCAAGAGCGACCAGCTCGCACGGCTGGAAGGCGCCGCGGCTGCCCCGAGTGTAAATGACCAGAGCCAGGCGCAACCCTCGGCGGCTGATGGTGCTGCCCCTGTCGATGGCCAGGCGGCGATCAATGCCCAGCTAATGCCTTCAGCGGAGCCGGTGCCCGGTACCGACCCTGCCGCCCCGGCCACTGCCGCCAACCCTACGGCAGTACCTGCTACACCTGACGCTACGCAAAATACGGATGCCCAGGCAAGCGATAGCAACCCATGGGTGCTTGGCACCGCAGCGGGCCTTGCCTTGGTAGCCCTATTGCTCGGTGGCCTACTCTTGGCCCGTCGCCGCAAGGCTCAGCAGGAGTCAGAGAGGCATCATCGAATGGCAAAGGAGCTTGCAGAGGCGCAGGAGTTTCGTTCAGAAGATTTTGACCTGCCGCCTACCAGCTTCGACAATATCGCCACTTCAGCGCCGTCCGTGCGCTTATCCCCGGCCATGGTTGCGGCATCGGCCGCTGCGGCCGCTGCCGCCATTACTCCGATCTATGAGCGCCCCAACCGGGTTGCACCCAAAGACGAGCTGCCCTCGGTGGCCTCTCTGGTGGTTGCCCCGGCAGCGGACGATCCTCTGGTAGAGGCCCAGGAGCACCTGGAACGTGGCCGCTATAACCGCGCCGCGGCGCTTCTGGAAAAGGCCGTTGAGGCCCAACCAGCGCGCAGCGATCTGCGTTTTAAATTAATGGAAGCTTACGGTCATCAAGGCGACCGCGATGGCTTTATCGTTCAGGAGCGCAAGCTGATGGCCGAAGGCACTGACCAATCACGCATCAATGAACTTAAAACACGCTTCCCCGCCATGGCTGGGCTGGCCGCTGGGCTTAGCGCCGCCGCCGTAGCCGCCGAACTGGATGCCCAGTACGTGAAGGACTTGCTTCAGGATGACGCCGATGCGCCTGAGCCAGTGGGTGATGTGTTCGATACGGACTTCGACTTGAGCCTGGACGGCATCGAAACCGCGCCTTCTAGTCCGGAAGAGGCCGCCCCTTTGGTCGCTGAGCCTGAAGCCGCGGCGCCGCGAGATGAGCTTGATTTTGATGCATTGCTGCGCGAACGTACCGCCGAGCAGGCCGCGGCCGAGCCTGAGCCAGAACTTGCCCCGGTAGAACCCACGCCTTCGCCGATGGATGACTTGGACGATCTGGAGCCCTTGAACCCTGAAAGTGGCCCGGCCGATGCACCAGATGACGTTGTGGTACCCAGCGACCATGACCATTTGGACGACTTTGACTTGTCCCTATCCGACGATCAGCAAGAAGATCAGGCACGCTTTGCCGCCGACGTGAATGACGTCAATTTGCAGCTCGATCAACTGTCCCACAGCTTGAGCGAGTCGTCGGTGACCAACGGCCTGAACAGTGGTGCCTCTGGAGGTCTGGACGAGTTCGATTTCCTGGCTGACTCCGACGAAGTCACTACCAAACTGGACCTGGCCCGGGCCTATATCGAGATGGCCGACGCCGATGGCGCTCGCGACATTCTCGATGAAGTCATCAAAGAAGGCAGCACTGATCAACAAAAAGAGGCTCGGCAAATGCTGGCCGCCCTGAGCTGAATCTGTTCGGTTTTCCCGCACGGCAGCCACAAGGCTGCCGTCGTCGTTTTCATGAAGGTAGGTTGTTAGGCTGTGGACATTTACCAAAGCGCAGCGGATGAAGTGGCTGCCGAAGGCTACACGCGCATCGCCCTTGGGGTTGAATACAAAGGCTCGCGTTACAAAGGCTGGCAGCGCCAGATCGATGGCGTGCGCAGCGTTCAGGAAACCTTGGAAAAAGCCCTGAGCAAGGTGGCTGCCAGCCCTGTGTCGGTGCTGTGCGCCGGGCGTACCGATGCTGGGGTACATGCCTGTGGCCAGGTTGTGCATTTCGACACCCGCGCCATACGCCCGGAGCGGGCCTGGGTCATGGGCACCAATGCTGAACTCCCCAGCGATATCAGCGTCACCTGGGCCCGGCCAATGCCCTCGGATTTTCACGCCAGGTTCAAAGCCGTAGCCCGACGCTACCGCTATGTGATCTATAACGATCTGATTCGACCGGCACACCTGGCTGACGAGGTCACTTGGAATCATCGGCCTTTGGCTGTGGAGCGCATGGCGCTGGCGGCGGCGCCCTTGGTTGGCACCCATGACTTCAGCGCTTTCAGGGCCAGCCAGTGCCAAGCCAAATCCCCGATCAAGCAGCTGCATCATTTGCGGGTGACCCGCCATGGCCAGATGATTGTGATCGATGTGCGCGCCAGCGCTTTCCTGCACCATATGGTGCGCAACTTGGCGGGCGTGTTGATGGCGATCGGTTCTGGTGACAAACCCGTGGAATGGGCAGCCCAGGTGCTCGCTGGCCGGGAACGGCGTCAGGGCGGGGTAACGGCGCACCCTTACGGGCTGTACTTGGTGAGTGTGGAGTACCCCGCGCCTTACGAATTGCCCAGCCGTTACATAGGGCCACATTTCCTTACTGGCTTCGACAGCCTTCCGGGCTGACGTGGCGCGGGGCATTTGGTACCATCCCCGCCACTCCCCCATACCATGAGGTAGGCGCGTTATGGCCGCTGTTCGCAGCAAAATCTGCGGTATTACTCGAGTTGATGATGCCCTGACGGCTGCTCGCGCGGGCGCGGACGCCATCGGCCTGGTGTTCTACAAGCCGAGTCCGCGGGCGGTCAGCATTCAGCAAGCCCGGCAAATCATCACGGCGCTCCCGCCGTTCATTACCGTGGTAGGGCTGTTCGTCAACGCCAGTCGCTGTGAAGTGAATGAAACCCTGGACGCCGTGCGCCTGGACGTTCTCCAGTTCCATGGGGACGAAACCCCCGAGCAGTGCGAGGGCTACAACCGGCCCTACCTCAAGGCGCTGCGTGTTCGGCCCGAGGATAACATCACCGCCCTTTGTGAGCAGTACCCCGGCGCCGCGGCTTTGTTGCTGGACGCCTACGTCGAGGGCGTGCCAGGCGGCACCGGCGTCGCTTTCGATTGGAATCTTATCCCGGCTCAGTTGAGCAAGCCCATCATATTGGCCGGTGGGTTAACCCCCGAGAACGTCAGCGAAGCCATCGAACAGGTACGCCCCTATGGCGTGGATGTCAGCGGTGGCGTTGAACTGAGCAAGGGCAGCAAGGACGCCCGTCGGGTAGAGGGTTTCGTAAAGGCCGTGCGTTCCTGGCGTTGAGTATGCGCCAGCACCTGGCAATGTGACGGCGGCCCACTGGTTACCGTCGAATGTCTTCAGCGCGCAATGGCGGCTTACAACGCGCCCAGGCACGCATCAGTATTCAAGAGGGTGAAGCGCCCCGCGCTCCCCAGGTTTGAACGACCGCGGCGGCCCTTTGGCCCCCGGCATGGCCCCCGCAGGGTTCGCCCAGTTACTGGAGAAACAAGCATGAGCAACTGGTTGGTAGACAAACTGATCCCTTCGATCATGCGTTCCGAAGTGAAGAAGAGTTCGGTGCCCGAGGGGCTTTGGCACAAATGCCCGAATTGCGAGGCGGTGCTGTATCGCCCCGAACTGGAAAAAACCCTCGACGTTTGCCCCAAGTGCAATCACCACATGCGCATCGGCGCGCGCAACCGGCTGGATATCTTCCTCGACCCAGAAGGGCGCGAAGAGCTCGGGGTGGACCTGGAGCCCGTCGATCGGCTGAAGTTTCGCGACGGCAAGAAGTACAAGGATCGCTTGACCGCTGCTCAGAAGCAGACCGGTGAGAAAGACGCGCTCATTTCCATGAGTGGCACCTTGATGGGTATGCCCATCGTTGCCAGCGCCTTCGAATTCAGCTTCATGGGCGGCTCCATGGGCGCTATTGTTGGCGAGCGCTTCGTGCAGGCGGCCAATTACGCCTTGGAACATCGTTGCCCCATGGTCTGCTTCTCCGCGTCCGGCGGTGCGCGCATGCAAGAGGCGCTGATCTCGCTGATGCAAATGGCCAAAACCTCCGCGGTATTGGCTCGGTTGCGCGAGGAAGGCATACCTTTCATTTCCGTGCTTACAGACCCGGTCTATGGCGGTGTATCCGCCAGCCTGGCCATGCTCGGTGACGTGATCGTCGGCGAGCCCAAGGCACTGATCGGCTTCGCCGGTCCTCGGGTTATCGAGCAAACCGTTCGCGAAAAACTCCCCGAAGGCTTCCAGCGCAGTGAGTTCCTGCTGGAGCACGGTGCAATCGACCTTATCGTTCACCGCCAGGAGCTGCGCCCCCGCCTCGCTCGGTTGTTGGCGCAAATGACCAACATGGCCACTCCGGGGCAGGCAGTCATTGCCGCGCCGGCTACCGAGGCCGTGCCTTCGCCAGCTCCCGTAGCACCATGACAGCTCGCAACCTGGGCGAATGGCTCGCGTACCTGGAGCAACTGCATCCGGTTGCCATTGATATGGGCTTGGAGCGTTGTCGCCAGGTATTCGAGCGGTTGCAGTTGGGCACCTTGGCGCCCAAGGTGATTACCGTCACAGGCACCAACGGCAAGGGTTCTACCTGCGCCTTCATGGCAGGCCTGCTGGCGGCACAGGGGCTGCGGGTCGGGGTGTACAGTTCGCCCCACCTGCTGCGCTATAACGAACGCGTTACCCTTAACGGCGTGGAGGCCAGCGATGAGCAGCTTTGCGCAGCCTTCGAGGCGGTAGAGGCGGCGCGTGGGCAGGTGTCGCTCACTTATTTCGAAATGGGCACCCTGGCCGCCTTCTGGTTGTTCGCTAACGCACAGCTGGATGCCCTGGTGCTGGAGGTGGGGCTAGGTGGGCGTCTTGATACCGTTAACCTGGTCGATGCCGACCTTGCGATGATCACCAGTATCGGCATCGACCATGCCGACTGGCTGGGTGACACCAGGGAGTCCGTGGGTTTCGAGAAGGCCGGTATCCTGCGGCCTGGGCGTATGGCGCTGTGTGGGGATACGCAGCCGCCAGCCACCCTGA
Organism: Pseudomonas artemisiae; assembly: GCF_057128685.1. Taxonomy (NCBI): domain Bacteria; kingdom Pseudomonadati; phylum Pseudomonadota; class Gammaproteobacteria; order Pseudomonadales; family Pseudomonadaceae; genus Pseudomonas; species Pseudomonas artemisiae. Next base: position 103,414 of record NZ_JBSKHS010000008.1, on the reverse strand, counting down.
TTGATGTTGCCAAAAGCAAAGGGTCGCCGCTATTGGTGCGCGGCCAGGCCTTTGGCCTGCATGTGGGGCAGGCGCACTGGAGCTGGCACGGGCAGGGCGCTCGCGGCGAGCCCCTGGCGCTGGAAGGTCTGCCGCTGTTGGCCTTACCCATGGAAAATGCCGCCTTGGCCGTGCAAGCCTTCGCGTTGCTGGGCCTGGCCTGGCAGCCACGGGTGATTGCCGAGGCTTTGCTGCATACGCGGGTTGTTGGCAGGCTTGATCGTCGGCACCTGTTATGGCGTGGCAAGCCAGTGCGGTTGCTGCTGGACGTTGGCCATAATCCTCATGCGGCCGAGTACCTCAGCAGCCGGTTGCCTGCGTTGGCACACCCGGCCAAACGGCGCGCCGTATTTGGATTGCTGGCGGATAAAGACCTCCCAGGGGTGCTTGAGCCGATGCTGCCAAACATCGCTGAATGGGCGGTTACTCCACTGCCATCGCCCCGTAGCCGAAGTGGTGAACAATTGCAGGAAGCTTTGGCGAACCTTGGCGCTGTGGCAACGTCACATGCCAGTGTCCAAGCTGCCCTGGAGCATCAGTGCGAACTGGCCGGGCAGGGCGACGAGATACTTGTGTTTGGATCTTTCTTTTGTGTCGCCGAGGCCCTGTGCTGGCTTGAGCGGCACGGCCTGGAGGTAGCCGCGGATGGCTTTGCTGGATAATGTTTTCAAACAACGCATGGTCGGCGCCCTGGTGTTGATCGCGTTGGCCGTGGTGTTTCTACCCATGTTATTCAGCCGCCCCGATGAGCTTCGCGAAGTACGAGTCAATGCCCCAGCCACGCCCGCAGCCCCGGTAGTGCCAGAGGTCAAGGTACAACCTGCCGCCGTACCGGAAGCCCCAGCACCTGCCGTGGTGCAAGACGCGCCACCGCCGTCACCGCCGATCACCGCTCGTGCTTCCAGCCACGGCGCTGCTCCCAGCATGCCAATTTCGGCCGCTCCAACGGTGATCGCACCTACCGCGCCGCCAGCCGCTAACCAGGTTAAAACCGCGGCCCCGGCCCCCACGGCACAAGCCCAAGCCCAAGCCAAGGCTGATGCCTCCAGCAAGCTTGATGCCGGTGGCATGCCGGTCAGCTGGTCGGTGCAATTGGCCAGTCTTTCGAGCCGCGCAGGCGCCGACACCTTGCAAAAGTCATTACGCAGCCAGGGCTATAACGCCTACGTACGCTCTACCGAAGGCAAAAACCGTGTGTTCGTTGGTCCGCTGGTGGACCGTGCCGAGGCCGAAAGGCTACGCGATGTAATCAATCGCCAGCAAAACCTGAAAGGGTTCGTAGTGCGGTTCGAGCCAGAGCGCGCCTGATAAGGGCGCGGTTTTAGGCGCCGCGGTTCCATAGCCCTGGCTCATCGCAACGATCCGATAATCTTGCTTAACCCTGCCCCTTGCGTCTGCTAAAATGCGCGGCCTTATCCGCTTGTAGGCCGAAACGTGGCATTTACCTGGGTTGACTGGGCGATCTTGGCGATTGTCGCTGTCTCAGCGTTGATCAGCTTGAAGCGCGGCTTCGTCAAAGAAGCGCTCTCGCTGCTTACCTGGATAGTCGCTGGCGCCGTGGCCTGGATGTTTGGCGGTGGCCTGGCCCAGTACCTGGAAAGCTACATACAAACACCGTCGGCCCGAGTGATTGCAAGCTGCGCCATCCTGTTCGTGGCCACGCTGCTGGTAGGCGCGATGGTGAATTTTCTGATCGGCGAGCTTATTCGCGTGACAGGCTTGTCGGGCACCGATCGTTTTCTAGGGATGGTGTTTGGCGCTGCCCGTGGTGGGCTACTGGTCGTAATAGCCGCAGGGTTGCTTAGCCTGGGTCCTGTCCAGCAAGACCCATGGTGGCAGCAGTCACAATTTTTACCACGTTTCCTTCTTGTCGCAGACTGGTCCAAGAACCTTATTTTGGGGATGAGCAGTCGGTGGTTGGCGGCCGGGGTTACCTCACCGGTCGAGATTCCGTTCAAGGAGCATCTCTTGCCTGCGCCCAAAGGCCAGGAGCAAGGGTCCTTTCAGGTTCACTAAGTAGGGGTTGCGTCGCATGTGTGGCATCGTCGGTATCGTCGGTAAGTCGAACGTCAATCAGGCGCTGTATGACTCGTTAACGGTCTTGCAGCATCGCGGCCAGGACGCTGCCGGTATTGTGACCAGCCACGATGGCAGGTTGTTTTTGCGCAAGGACAATGGCCTTGTGCGTGATGTATTCCAGCAACGTCATATGCAGGGGCTGGTGGGCCATATGGGTATTGGCCATGTGCGCTACCCCACGGCGGGTAGTTCTACCTCCGCCGAGGCGCAGCCGTTCTACGTGAACTCCCCCTACGGGATCACACTGGCTCACAATGGCAACCTCACCAACGTCGAGCAGTTGGCCAAGGAGATTTACGAATCTGACCTTCGCCACGTCAACACCAATTCGGATTCCGAAGTGTTGCTCAACGTGTTTGCCCATGAGCTGGCCGTGCGCGGCAAGCTGCAGCCTACCGAGGAAGACGTGTTCGCGGCTGTGAAGGATACCCACAAGCGTTGCCGCGGTGGTTATGCGGTGGTGGCCATGATTACCGGCTATGGCATCGTCGGCTTCCGTGATCCGAACGCCATCCGCCCCATTGTGTTTGGCCAGCGTCATACCGATGAAGGCGTGGAATACATGATCGCCTCCGAAAGCGTGGCCTTGGACGTGCTGGGCTTCACCCTGATTCGTGACTTAGCCCCTGGTGAGGCGGTGTACATCACCGAAGACGGGCGCCTGCATACCCGTCAATGCGCCCCTAACCCGCACTATTCGCCCTGTATTTTCGAGCATGTATACCTGGCCCGGCCGGATTCGATTATCGACGGCATCTCGGTATACAAGGCACGTTTGCGCATGGGTGAAAAACTGGCGGAGAAGATCCTGCGCGAGCAGCCAAATCACGACATCGACGTGGTAATTCCAATCCCGGACACCAGCCGCACCTCGGCGCTGGAACTGGCCAACCACTTGGGTGTGAAGTTCCGCGAGGGCTTCGTCAAGAATCGTTATATCGGCCGCACCTTCATCATGCCGGGCCAAGCTGCGCGCAAAAAGTCCGTACGGCAGAAGCTCAACGCCATCGAATTGGAGTTCCGTGGCAAGAACGTCATGCTGGTAGACGATTCCATCGTGCGCGGCACCACCTGCAAGCAGATTATCCAGATGGCTCGGGAAGCCGGTGCCAAGAAGGTGTATTTCTGCTCGGCGGCCCCTGCGGTGCGTTATCCGAACGTATATGGCATCGACATGCCTAGCGCTCACGAGCTTATCGCCCACAACCGCAGCACCCAGGAAGTGGCCGACCTGATCGGCGCCGACTGGCTGGTGTATCAAGATCTGCCAGACCTGGTAGACGCGGTGGGTGGCGGCAAGGTGAAGATCGACCAGTTCGATTGCGCGGTGTTTGACGGCAAGTACGTGACCGGTGATGTGGACGCGGCTTACCTGAGCAAGATCGACACGGCCCGCAACGACTTGGCCAAGGTCAAAACCCATAGCGTGAGCGCGATCATCGACCTCTACAACAACTGAAGGAGTAGGCCATGAGCCAGGAATGGGACGCGGGGCGCCTTGATAGCGACCTAGAGGGCGTAGGCTTCGACACCCTGGCTGTGCGCGCGGGGCAACACCGTACACCTGAGGGCGAACACAGCGATCCGTTGTTCTTCACCTCCAGTTATGTGTTCCGCACCGCGGCGGACGCGGCCAAGCGCTTTTCCGGGGAAGTGCCGGGGAATGTGTACTCACGCTACACCAACCCTACGGTGCGCTCTTTCGAAGAGCGCATCGCAGCCCTGGAAGGCGCCGAGCAGGCCGTGGCGTTTTCTACCGGCATGGCGGCCATTACCGGAATTGCCATGGGCCTATGCAGCGCGGGGGATCATGTACTGATTTCCCAAAGCGTGTTCGGCTCCACCATCAGCCTGTTCGACAAGTACTTCAAGCGCTTCGGCATCGACGTGAGCTACGTGCCCCTGGCCGACATCGCCGGCTGGGAACGGGCAATCAAAGCCAATACCAAGTTGTTGTTCGTGGAGTCACCCTCCAACCCCTTGGCTGAATTGGTGGACATCGCCGCCTTGGCCGAGGTTGCCCACGCCAAGGGCACGCTCCTGGTGGTGGACAACTGCTTCAGCACCCCGGCGTTGCAACAGCCGCTAAAACTGGGCGCTGACATCGTAATGCACTCGGCGACCAAGTTCATCGACGGCCAAGGGCGCTGCATGGGCGGCGTCGTTGCTGGCCGCGCCGAGCACATGAAGGAAATGGTCGGCGTGGTGCGCACCGCGGGTGCTTCGCTAAGCCCCTTCAATGCCTGGGTGTTCCTCAAAGGCCTGGAAACCCTGAACCTGCGCATGCGTGCCCATTGTGCCAACGCCCAGGCGCTGGCGCAGTGGCTTGAAGGCCAGCAAGGCATCGAGAAGGTGCATTACGCAGGGCTTGAGAGCCACCCGCAACACGAACTGGCCAAGCGCCAGATGCGTGGCGGCTACGGTGGGGTGGTGAGCTTCGAGGTCAAAGGTGGTCAGGCTGGCGCCTGGGCCTTTATCGACGCTACCCGTCTGGTGTCCATCACCGCCAACCTGGGTGACAGCAAAACCACCATTACCCACCCGGCGACCACCTCCCATGGGCGGCTGTCGCCTCAGGAGCGAGCAGCGGCCGGCATCAGCGACAGTTTGATCCGTGTGGCGGTCGGTCTTGAAGACCTGGCTGACTTACAGGCAGACCTGGCTCGAGGCCTGGCCGCGCTGTAATCCCCATGGAAATCGCCAGCACCGGCTTTCGTGAGACGCGCGTGGCGCTGGTGACTGGCGCCAGCTTTGCTGGCTTCCACAGGATGAACAGCGCACCTGCCCGTAAGCGCTGCAGAGCCAAAGTAGTAAGCCCCTGTTTGCTGCGCGACAGCGCGGCGCCTTGGCGGCTGGACGGTTCCTACAGGCGATAGGTGGCGCCGTACCCAACAAGCCAAACGGCCAAGCCCAAAAAATTAAAACGGTCTTTTTAAAAAAACTTCAAGCAGGGTATTGACTTACAGTCGGTCGATGTACAAAATGCGCACCACTTCGACGCAGTACACGGGTGATTAGCTCAGCTGGGAGAGCATCTGCCTTACAAGCAGAGGGTCGGCGGTTCGATCCCGTCATCACCCACCACTTCGAAGTAACGATACAAGCTCTGATTCTAGAGCGGACGAAAGTCCACCGACGCGCAGCGGTAGTTCAGTCGGTTAGAATACCGGCCTGTCACGCCGGGGGTCGCGGGTTCGAGTCCCGTCCGCTGCGCCATTTTTACCGAGTGTGGTTGCACGGCACTTGAGATCGAAGCACCTACCCCGCTTCGTTCAATCAGTTTCAAATGGGCGAGAGCCTAAGCGATACGCAGCGGTAGTTCAGTCGGTTAGAATACCGGCCTGTCACGCCGGGGGTCGCGGGTTCGAGTCCCGTCCGCTGCGCCATATTCGGTTCGAGCCTTAACAGTCGAACCACAGAAAGAGCGACCTTAGGGTCGCTTTTTTTATGCCTAACTTTTCTTAAAATACCGCAGCCTCTGCCCTGGGTTAGTGCCTGATGCGCCATGGCTGTGCATACGTCCTTGCACACTTGCTGTCGATACGGGGCAGCGTGCCATAGCGGTAGGGTTTGCCAAGGCTGGCGCAAAAGCTGCATTACCCTGTGCATTGCGCAGCCAATGTCGGCTGCATTTTTCACGACAAAGGCGCCGTGTTGCTTCGCTGATTTCTAGCGAGGGAACCGGCGCCTTTTTTGTTGCAAGGGGATTGCCCATGGGCCAGGCCATAGTACGCAGCGTATGCCCTTATTGCGGGGTAGGGTGCGGCATGCTGCTTACCGTCGAAGATAACCGCGTAATTGCCATTACGGGTGACAAAGACCACCCGGCGAACCGGGGCCGGCTGTGCACCAAGGGCATGACCGCCCATATGCCCTTGCACGACAGCGGCCGCTTGCGCAACGCCTGGGCCAGGTCGTCTCGAAGCGCGCCCGCAGTGCCAGTTACGTTGGAGCATGCCATCGAGCAAAGCGCCCAGCGGTTACAAGCCATAATCCAGGCTCACGGCCCCGACGCAGTTGCCATCTATGTGTCCGGACAAATGTCGCTGGAGGCGCAGTACCTGGCCAACAAACTGGCCAAGGGGTTTATCCGCACTCGGCACATCGAGTCCAACTCTCGCCTGTGCATGGCCAGCGCGGGTACCGGCTATAAGCAGTCGTTAGGTGCGGACGGGCCACCGGGCGCATACGATGATTTTGATCAAGCAGGCCTGTTTCTGGTGAGTGGGGCCAACATGGCCGACTGCCATCCGGTGCTTTTTCTACGTTTGCTAGATCGCCGCAAGGCCGGCGCGCGCCTGATCGTGGTAGACCCTCGGCGGACCGCAACCGCTGATAGGGCAGACTTGTTCCTGCAACTACGCCCTGGCACCGACCTGGCGTTGCTAAACGGCTTGCTGTTTTTACTGTGGGAAAGCGGTCGGGTGGACCAAGCCTTTATCGACCAGCACACCCAGGGCTGGGCACAAATGCCGGCGTTTCTGGCGGATTACACCCCCAGCCGGGTGGCGGCCATCACAGGCCTTGCGCAAGCAGACATTCGCTTAGCGGCCCAATGGATAGCTGAAAGCCCCAACTGGATGAGCTGCTGGACCATGGGCCTGAACCAAAGCACTCAAGGCACCTGGAACACCAATGCATTGTGTAACCTGCACCTGGCCACGGGCGCCATTTGCCGGCCTGGGGCAGGGCCGTTCTCTCTCACCGGCCAACCCAACGCCATGGGCGGCCGGGAAATGGGCTATATGGGCCCTGGGCTACCGGGGCAGCGTTCGGCCTTGATCGCGTCGGACCGCGCCTTCACCGAACAGGCTTGGCGCTTGCCTACTGATAGCCTACGTGCGGGCAGCAGCGACGGCACCGTGGCGATGTTCCAGGCCATGGGGCGCGGGGAGATCAAAGCCTGTTGGATTATCTGCACTAACCCAGTAGCTAGCGTGGCTAACCGAGATCAGGTTATCGAAGGGCTAATGGCGGCCGAGTGGGTAATCTGCCAAGACGCCTTCTTGACCACGGAAACCAACGCTTATGCTGACGTGTTACTACCCGCCGCGCTCTGGGCCGAAGCGGACGGCGTGCTGGTAAATGCCGAGCGTAACCTCACTTTGGCCCCCGCGGCGGTGGCGCCCCCCGGCGACAGCCTGGCGGACTGGCAGATCATCGCCCGTATGGCCTGCGCCCTAGGCTTTGCCGAACACTTCAGTTACGCCAGTGCGGCAGCGGTGTTCGACGAAATTCGATGCTTTGCCAACCCTGCCACTGGCTACGACCTGCGAGGCGCCAGCCATGCGCGGCTGCGCCAGGGGCCTTTGCAATGGCCCCTGGCGCCTGACGCTGGCCCACGTAACCCTATCCGCTACCGTGAGGCTGGGGCGCTACGTTTCCCTACCTCCGATGGCCGAGCGCAGTTCTTACCTCGGCCTTATCTGCCTGCCGCCGAGCAACCCAATGATGATTACCCTTGGGTGCTCAATACCGGCCGCCTGCAGCACCAGTGGCATACCCTGACCAAAACCGCCAAGGTACCTGCCCTTAACCGCCTTAACCCTGGGCCGTTCGTGGAAATCCACCCACAAGACGCCGCAGAACTGGGTATTGCCCAACGCGACCAAGTGCGCCTAACCAGCCGCCGGGGGCAGGTGGTGTTGCCTGCGCGCGTGTCTGACCGAGTAAGGCCAGGCAATTGCTTTGCGCCCTTTCACTGGAATGATGTGTTCGGCGAGCAGTTGGCGGTCAATGCGGTTACCCATGACGCTGTGGATGCGGCGTCCCTGCAACCAGCCTACAAGTTTGCGGCTATCAGCCTTGAGCGGATTGGGCCGCCTCTTAAGGCTTTAAGTACCGATCAAGCCCCGAGTGGGGAGGGCGAAGCCTTGCCGCTTATACTTTGGGGGTCGCAAACCGGTACCGCTCAGGCTTTGGCCGCACGCTTTGCCGACCAGCTCACCACGCTGGGTATGCCTGTACGTCTCAAGGGCATGGAAGACGTAACGCCCGCTCAATTGCGCCAGGCACCCTTAGCGCTGTTTGTGACCAGTACCTTCGGGGATGGCGATGCGCCGGACAACGCCGCCGAACTGTGGGCAGGCTTGCAAGCCGAGCATTCCCTAAAGCCTATGCGCTATGCGGTGCTGGCCCTGGGTGACCCTAGTTTCGAAGCCTTCTGTGGCTTTGGCCAGCGCTTGGATGCGCGCCTGAGTACGCTGGGCGCCACTGCGATACTGCCCAGGCGCGATTGCCAGGCGGCGGAACCCATGGGGCCTTGGAGCTGGTTTCAGGCCTTGTGTACAAGTTTGAACCTGGCCAGCCCGGCAGCGCTGCCATTGGCCACGCCTGCCAATAAGCCGGTGTTCGACCGCCAACACCCCCTCACCGCCCGGTTGCTGCACAACCGCCTGCTCAACGGGCCAGGCGCGAGCAAAGAAACCCGCCAATTGGTGTTCGATATCAGAGGGAGCGGCCTTACCTACCAGGCAGGCGATGCCTTGGGCATATGGCCGGAAAACTGCCCCGGCCTGGTAGATGCTTTTTTACAGACCTTGGGGCTCGACGGTTCCGCACCTTGGGAAACCGCCCAGGGCACCCTGCCGCTGGCGGAGGCCTTGCGGGTACATCTGGATATCACGCGGATCACCCCGGCCTGGCTGAGCTGGGTGGCCGAGCGTAGTGGCGCCAGCGACCTGCGTGTATTGCTGGCCCCTCAGAGCAAGGCAGATCTAGCCGGTTGGCTATGGGGGCGGCAACTGCTCGACCTGCTCCAGGCCTACCGGCCGCGACCAGCCCTGGCCGAGCTCATACCCTTGCTAAAGCCATTGCAACCCCGGCTGTATTCGATCAGCTCAAGCTCAAGCCTTAACCCGGATGAAGTGCACCTGACAGTCTCCACCGTGCGGTATCACGCGGGCGACCAGCTGCGTCACGGGCTGTGCTCTGGCTACCTGGCGGACCGCGCGCAAGTGGCAGGCACACGGGTTTTCGTGCAGCCTTCTGCGCGGTTTCATGTGCCAGACGCCCCAGATACGGCCATGATCATGGTCGGCCCGGGCACCGGCGTGGCGCCGTTTCGCGGCTTTTTGCAGGAGCGTCAGGCCCAGGGCGCTCGGGGCAAGAACTGGCTAGTGTTCGGTGAGCAATACCAGGCCACGGACTTTTACTACCAGGCCGAGCTGCACGCCTGGCTGCGCAGCGGGCACCTTACTCACTTGGATACTGCCTTTTCGCGGGACCAGGCCAACAAGGTGTACGTGCAGCACCGGCTGCTGGAACAGGGGGCGCGGCTCTGGCAATGGTTGGAAGAGGGAGCGTGTTTCTACGTATGCGGCGATGCGCGCCGCATGGCTAAGGATGTGGACGCGGCCCTGCGTACGGTCATTCAATGCCATGGCAGGATGGATGCAGAACAGGCCGGCGCATACCTGGCGGGTTTGAGCCGCGCCCATCGTTACCTGCGTGATGTCTACTGAAGCGCGCCATAAGCGGGACTGAGCCCTGCCGTTGCACCGCATTGGTTCGCTGGCAGGCTCGATTGGCGCGCCCACCCCGACAAAATCGGGGGTTCTGGCCTGGCACAGAGGTTGCAAAAGCTACTCCACAGCCTGGGGCGATCAACGTTGATCAGCCTTAGGCACTTGGGCAGCAACGCGGCTCGCCCTTATAGATCACTCCTTGAATACCAGGCAAAGGCGCCTGGAGCTCTCACCGGCTCCAGGCGCCTTTTTCGTTTTTATCAGGGCTGTGCCTTGAAGCGAGGTAGCGTATGAATTCGATCTTCACCCCCAAGCCGCGTGAGCAAGTGATCATCATCGGTAACGGCATGGTCGGTCACCATTTGGTAGAGCAGCTGGCCCAAGGAGGTGCCGCGGGGCGTCTGGATGTGCATGTGTTCGGCGAGGAGCGCCAGCGGGCCTACGATCGCGTTCATCTGTCTGAATACTTCACCGGCAAGTGTGCTGAAACCTTGGCCCTCAATGGCCCAGGCTTTTACCAGCAAAGCAGTGTGCAGGCCCACCATGGTGAAGCGGTGCTGGAAATCGACCGCGCCAATCGTGCCGTGATCACCTCTGAAGGCCGTTACCTGTATGACCGGCTGGTATTGGCCACCGGCTCCTATCCTTTTGTGCCACCCATTGCCGGTTGCGAGGGCGACGCCCGCCTGGTTTACCGTACGCTCGATGACCTGGACCGCATTCGCCAGGCTGCCCAGGGCGCTCGCCGGGGTGTGGTGGTGGGCGGGGGTTTACTGGGCTTGGAAGCGGCCAACGCACTCAAGTCTTTGGGGCTGGAAGCCCATGTGGTGGAGTTCGCGCCACGCCTGATGCCTGTACAGCTAGACCCAGAAGGCGGCGCGGCCCTGCGCGCGCGCATCGAGGCCTTGGGCGTAGGGGTTCACCTGGGGCGGGCCACTCAGGCGGTGGTACCCGGCGAACATTACCGCTACCGCATGAATTTTGACGGCGGCGAGCATTTGGAAACCGACTTGATCGTGTTTTCCGCAGGCATCCGCCCGCAGGATGCTCTGGCTCGCGCCTGTGGCCTGGACGTGGCGCCTCGTGGCGGCGTATTGATCGATAACCACTGCCGTACCAGCGACCCTGCGGTATTCGCCATAGGTGAATGCGCGTCCTGGGAGGGCAGCGTGTTCGGCCTGGTCGCCCCTGGCTACACCATGGCACGCAACCTGGCTGGCCTGCTGCTAGGGCAGGGCGAGGTGGCCTTCAGCGGCGCGGACATGTCCACCAAGCTCAAACTGCTGGGCGTCGACGTGGGCTCCATTGGCGACGCCCAGGGTGCCACGCCAGGTGCCCGCAGCTACCGCTTCATGGACGAAGCCACTGCCAGTTACCGGCGGCTGGTGGTCGACGCCAGCGGCAAAAAAGTGCTCGGCGCGGTGCTGGTGGGGGACAACAGCTACTACGACACTCTTTTGCAGTATGCCCAGAACGGCTTGGCCTTGCCCGCCGACCCCGCGGCCTTGATTCTGCCCCAGGGTAGCGCGGCGCCCCTGCTGGGAGCCGATGCCTTGCCCGCCAGCGCCACGCTCTGCTCCTGCCACAACGTCAGCAAGGCTGCGGTGTGCAGCGCCATTGACGGCGGCTGCGACGACCTGGCCGCGCTCAAGTGCCACACCAAGGCAGGGACCGGCTGTGGGGGCTGCGCCGGGCTGCTCAAGCAAGTGTTCGAGCACGAGCTCAAGGCTCGGGGCGTGGCCGTGGACAAAAGCCTATGCGAGCACTTTGCGCATGACCGCCAGGCGCTCTATGCCCTGGTGAGGGTCGAGGGCATTCGCAGTTTCGAAGCGCTCCATGCCCGCCATGGTCGTGGCAGCCTGGGGTGCGATATCTGCAAGCCCACCGTGGGCAATATTCTGGCGTCCTGCTGGAACCAACCGGTGATGGACCCTTCGCTGGTGCCGCTGCAAGATACTAACGACACCTTTATGGCCAACATGCAAAAAAACGGCACCTACTCGGTGGTGCCGCGTATTCCCGGTGGCGAGATTACCCCGGACAAACTCATTGCCATCGGCGCGGTCGCCAAGAAATACGACCTCTACACCAAAATTACCGGCGGCCAGCGTATCGACCTGTTCGGCGCTCAACTGCACGAGCTTCCAGACATCTGGAGTGAGCTGATCGAGGCGGGTTTTGAAACCGGCCATGCCTATGGCAAATCCACCCGTACGGTGAAGTCCTGCGTGGGCAGCACCTGGTGCCGTTTTGGGGTGCAGGATAGCGTGGCCATGGCCCTCACCATCGAGGACCGCTACAAGGGCCTGCGCTCGCCCCATAAGCTCAAGTTCGCGGTGTCTGGCTGTACCCGAGAGTGCGCCGAGGCCCAGAGCAAGGATGTGGGCGTGATCGCCACCGAGAATGGTTGGAACCTGTACGTGTGCGGCAATGGCGGCATGCGCCCACGTCACGCCGAGCTGTTCGCCACCGACCTGGACGATGCAACCCTTATCCGTTACATCGACCGCTTCTTGATGCTGTACATCCGCACCGCAGACAAACTCCAGCGCACCTCGGTGTGGCGCGAAAGCCTGGAGGGCGGGCTGGACTACCTCAAGGCCGTGATCATCGAGGACAGCCTGGGCCTGGCCGCCGAGCTTGAAGGGCAAATGCAGCATGTGGTGGACCGCTACGAATGCGAGTGGGCCAATGCCCTGAAAGACCCAGCAAAACTCAAGCGCTTCCGCACCTTCGTCAACGAAAACCGCCCCGACCCCGGTGTGCATTTTGTACGTGAACGCGGGCAACGCCGCCCCGCCCGTGCCGATGAAGTCCGCCTGATCCCTCTGAGCGAGGAGGCTTTGTAATGAGTGCCGCTGATTTGGCCTATGCGCCTACATCTACCTGGACCCCACTCTGCGGCCAGGCTGACCTGGTGCCACACTCTGGCGTCGTGGCGTGGCACCAAGGCCAGCAGATCGCCCTTTTCTACCTGCCAGGGCAGGCCCAGGAGCTGTATGCAGTGAGCAACCACGATCCTCGTTCGGGGGCCAACGTCATCGGGCGTGGAATTGTCGGCCACCTGAGCGGCCAGCCGGTGGTGGCCGCGCCGCTCTATAAGCAGCACTTTCGCTTGAGCGATGGCCACTGCCTGGAAGACCCTGCCCAAGCGCTGCGTACGTGGCAGGTAAGGTTGAAGGAGGGGCGGGTAGAGATAGGCGACTAAGGGCTTAGCAGAGCAAGGCGTTGCAGGGGCCGGCACGAGGTGTAAAAGCGGCATACCCAATGGAACCGGCACAAGCTGCCCGCCACTCAGGAGCAGTATCGTTCCCGGGGGTTACCATGTTCAATATTAGTATTGGCCGTTCATCTGCACCGCTTACGCCTGGTGTGGACTCGTCTAGCGAAAAAAGAGCTTCAGCGTCTTTCAAATTCAACGTAGGCAAGCACCTATCCTTCGGCGCGGAGGTAGAGGTGCCGGCAAAGGTCATTGCGGATAAGAAGGCTGACCTTAATGCGGAGCAAACAGGGGTTTTGAACCAAGCCCTAGAGGTTTTACAGGATGAATCAAAGAGCCAACAGGCAAAAACCCCCACGCTCGACCCGGATAAAAAGGGCGCCCAATTCACAATGAATATAGGTGGATTTGGGGATGTGACCGTCCAGTACCAGACCAACCACCCATTGGCTAAAGCGGCAAAGGTGGCAGTCACTGCGCTCGATGTGTTCAATAAACTGGGTGACTCATTGCTCGCTAGAACTAAGAAAATGGCTAATGACCACCGTGGCTCAGCCACAAACTTGAGCACTACGCGGCTGGGGTTGGACGGCGGCATTAACTCCCAGCCAGCCCGGAAAAAGTTTGACCCGCATGCGTTGGGGCCTGATGACACGCTTAAATCCGGCATGACGGCTGAACAGCTTGTTCAAGCGCAGGCAAATGTGAAAGTGGATGGGCCAACATCCAAGGCCGCAGAATCAGAAAAAAAGAGCGGTGTAGAGTACGACGGTAAAGCCCCTGAGGCTGCTAAGCCCAAGGCCAAGGCAAAGTCCTATACCAGAGAAGAGTCTGACGCCAAAGAAGCCCAACAGGCCGCACAAATGGATGCAGACCGGTTGGCGTTGGTAAGAACCTCTGGCAGCCAGCCCACTGGTTAAACGCGATAGTGTATAGGCAGGCCTGGCGAGCGCTACCCACGTGGTACGCATCTCTGTCTGTTGACCTAGAGGGGACGTCCAACGGCAAGTGACACAACTTTCACCTGCCACCTGGAAAATCCTTTGGTAGCCTGAACTTATCAGCACTTTCCCCCTCCTATGGCATAGCCATTGGTCGGGGCTGGCTGCTAAGCTCGCGGCTTCTTTAGACCGCCTCTCGTATGGCGCCCTCACAAGGAAACAGCATGAAACAGCATCGGTTGGCGGCTGCGATCGCCCTGGTTGGGTTGGTTCTCGCCGGTTGCGATAAGCAGACCAGCAGCGTCGAGCTCAAAACCCCAGCTCAAAAAGCGTCCTACGGCATCGGCCTGAACATGGGCAAAAGCCTTGCTCAGGAAGGCATGGACGACCTGGATTCCAAGGCAGTGGCCTTGGGTATCGAAGATGCCGTTGGCAAGAAGGAACAAAAGCTCAAGGACGACGAACTGGTTGAGGCCTTCGCGGCCCTGCAGAAGCGTGCCGAAGAGCGCATGGCCAAGATGAGTGAAGACTCCCTGGCCGCCGGCAAGAAATTCCTGGACGAAAACGGCAAGAAAGAAGGCGTGGTCACTACCGCTTCCGGCTTGCAGTACCAAGTGGTGCAGAAGGCCGACGGCCCTCAGCCCAAGCCTACCGATGTGGTTACCGTTCACTACACCGGTAAGCTGATCGATGGCAAAACCTTCGACAGCTCCGTTGAACGCGGCAGCCCGATCGATCTGCCGGTAAGCGGCGTGATCCCTGGTTGGGTTGAAGGCCTACAATTGATGCACGTAGGCGAGAAGGTGAAGTTGTTCATCCCAAGCGACCTGGCCTACGGCGCGCAAAGCCCGAGCCCGACCATCCCGGCTAACTCGGTATTGGTGTTCGACCTCGAACTGCTGGGTATCAAGGACCCATCCCAGGCCGCGCCAGCGCCCGAGGAAGCCGGCCAGGCCCCAGCGCCAGACGCGCCAGCCGAAGCGCCAGCGACCAAGAAGTAATCAGGCTCTGCCTACCAATAACGCCCCGCTAACCGGGGCGTTGTCGTTTCTGCAGCACGCTGACACAAGCGGCTTGTATTAAACCTCGACGCCTGTTATGTGAGGTTTAGGTAACTGAAAGTGAACGAAAAAGCGCCGATTTGACCCTACCCCTTTAGAGCTGGGGCTTCTAGGCCATTCTGGTGTCACTGTTCACATGGTTATCCACACATTTTGTGGATAATCTTCTTCAAGCGTATCGTGGAGGCTTCATGAAAGTACCCTTGGGCTTCAATCAATTTCTTCCCCTGGCCGAACGCCTGATCGCCCGTGGTCGCCTGCCTGCCTTGGCATTGGCAGTGGCGCGCAAGGCGCGTGGTAGAAAACTCGGCGGCCTCAAAGAAGACCTGGGCCTGTTGCAGTCGTTGTGCCTGGCTTACTGGCGCGGCGAATATCGCGCGGTCAGCGGCAAGGCGATCTTGTCAGTGGTTGCGGGGTTATTGTATTTCGTTAGCCCTATTGACGTAATCCCGGACTGGTTAGTGGGTGTAGGCTTCCTGGATGACATTGCTGTGCTGGGCTGGGTGATGAAAACCCTGCAAGGGGAGTTGGATGCCTTCCGTACCTGGCGTTCACGGCAACATCCTGAGGCGCTTAGTGCAGTAGAGCGAGTTCCCGAGCAAACCCTCCCCCTCGAAGGCGAATACCTGCGCAAGCCTTGATCGTCCTATGCCTGGCGGGGGCAAGTACAACTAGACAGGGCGCGCTCGGTGCGCGGTACTGGTAAGCTGCGGGGGTACCCCAAGGAGCGTCTGGCAGAGAGGGCCGTGAATGAGCGTAAGAATCAGCCGGCAGCATTGGGAAGGGTTGCTTAGCGAACTGGACGCAGCCCGTCAACAACGGCACCTGCTGACGTACCGGGCGCTACTTGAACGGTTGCAGTTGCCTACCCCTGCCATGCAAACCCTGACAGCGGCCCTTGAACACTTGGCTGCCTTGGATGCCCAGGCCGAGCAGCCTTTGCGCAGTTCATTGGTGATTAGCCAAGGGGCCTGCCGCTTGCCAAGAACGGGTTTTTTCGAGTGCGTTGAGCGCCTGGGGCGCTTCTCAGGCCCGGCGGACGGGGTGGCGGCGGCCTCCTGGCATGCCTCTGAAGTCGCGCGGGTATTTGAGTACGACTACTCAGCCTGAACCCCTTCAACGCTTAACGCTGTGCAGGACTATGCAAGAGCCTGGTGCTTGCTTGGCTTCGTGTTTGGCCTCGGACGCCTGTGCGGCCAGTTGTTCGGCGTCTGTGCCCACGCAATCGGTGCTCAACACATGAACCACCCCAATGGAAAGCGACAGCAACCCGAAGTGCTGCGGAGCGCCCTGGCGGTTGGGTGCGATAAAGCTCCCCGCAGCCAAGTGTTCCCCTCGGTAGAAGCGTTGGCAACGCAGACTAAAATCCTCGATCAGCCGCTCCAGTCGTAGGCGCCAGTCCCCCGAACCCAGCACCAGCATAAAGTCGTCCCCGCCTATATGGCCGAGAAAGTCCCGGCTGGGGTCTACCCGCTCGCTCAGGCATTGTGCAAGGCACAGCAGTACCTCATCGCCACGGCTGTAACCGTACAGGTCGTTGAAGGGCTTGAAGTGATCGATGTCGATATAGCACACGGCAACCTCACGCCCTTGAGCCAGTACCCGTTCCAGGCATTGGCGTATGGGCACATTGCCAGGAAGCAAGGTCAAGGGGTTGGCATAGCGCGCCTGTTCGATCTTAAGCTCGGTAATCAGCTTCAAGACGTCGATGACCCGCCCAAGCCCTAGATAACGCCCGCCTTCAGTGATGATGAAGTCTTCTTCGATGCGCTGCCGTGCCCGGCTGGTGAGCAGGCGGCTAACCTGTTGCAAGGTCTGCCCCAGTTCCACGGCCAGAAAGTCCTCGCTCATCAAGCGGCTGATCGGCTTGCGGGCAAACAGGTCAGTGGCGAAGGGTTTGAGCAAGGCGTCTGATAGGCAGTGCCGATGTACGATGCCACAGGGCCGGTGCTCAGCGTCTAGCACGGCCACTGAGTTGAGATTGGCTTGCAGGCGGAAGGCATCCAGTACCTTCGCGGTAGGGGTTTGGTGGGGCACCGCGGCCTGCTCCAGTAGTAGATGGCGCAGGTCGGGGCTTGCCTCGGCCAGGGCGGCTACAGGGCGTACTTGGGGCAAAAGCTGGCTGGCGTCCCGGGGAGGGCGCTCTTGAGGCCTGGCCAGCAGGTACCCCTGTACCAGCGTCACGCCCATTTCGCTCAGGACCTCCAACTCATCCAACTGCTCGATACCTTCGGCAATGACTTGGGCCTGAGAGCGCCGGGCGATCTGTAGGATGGACCCTACGAATTCCCGCTTCAATGCGTCTTGGTGAATGCCTTCGATGAAGTGACGGTCAATTTTTACGTAATCCGGGCGCAGCTCCGACCATAGGCGCAGGCTGGAGTAGCCCGCGCCCAAGTCATCCAGGGCGATAGTAAAGCCCATGGCACGGTAGTGGTGCAGGGCGTTGGATAACAGCTGAAAGTCGTCGGTAGGGGTGTGCTCAGTGAGCTCGATGACTACCTGATTGGGCAGCAGGCCAAAGCGACGTAGCAATTGCAGGGTGAGCCCCGAAGGGTGCGTAGGGTCGAGCAGGGATTCGGGCGACACGTTAAGGAACAGCTTGCCCTCCAGCCCCTGCTCGCTGAAGCGCTTGCAAGCGGTTTGCCTGCACAGCATTTCCAGTTCGCTCAAATGTGCGGTTTGCCGGGCCACGGCAAACAGGTTCAGCGGAGAGTGCAGCGCGCTGTTGGACGGGCCTCGGCTTAGTGCTTCATACCCCAACAGGCGGCGTTCGGTGAGGGATACGATGGGTTGGAACAGAGTATGGATAGAGCCTTGAGCCAAGATGGCATTAAGGGCGCCGAGCTGTTCGGTGATGGTCATGATCGCCTGCCGCGCAAATGAAGAGGCCGAACATCGCTGCTCGGCCTCCTATTTCACGACAGTTCGATGACAGCGTGATGACTAAATAGCCATCACCTGCCAACGTTAGTGTTTCGCCACTCGTGTATTGAGCCGCAGATAGTCGATCAAGATGCGACCGGTCTCACTCAAGTAAGCGTCGTCTTCCGGCTTGGTGTCGTCTGGGGCGCCGGCCAGAGGATCTTCTTCCTCTTTCTTCAGCTCCTTGAGCGGCTCCTCGCCCTTGGCCTTGCGACGAGTGTTTTCCAAGGCCAGCTGTTGAGCTTCGATGGAGGTATGCTCGGCGCGGCGCTTGGCTTCATTGAGGCTGACGGTTTTCTCTTCCGACAGCTTCTGGCTCAGCGCCAGGCGATCACGGATATACGCGAACTCGGCATCGTTCAGGGTGCGCTTGTCATGCAGCGCCTTGAGCTGGGCCAAGTACGGCTTGAACGGGTCGGTTTCCGGCTTGACCGCCGGGCGAATGGTGTCCCATGGCATGGCTTCAGGCAGGGCGCTCTCGCCGATCTCCTTGGTGTCGATGATCGACGGGTAGTCGATGTCCGGCAGCACACCTTGATGCTGGGTGCTTTGCCCTGACACTCTGTAGAACTTGGCCAAGGTCAGCTTGAGTTCGCCATGGTTCAGCGGCTGAATGGTCTGCACCGTGCCTTTGCCGAAGGTCTGGCCACCGATGATCAACGCACGGTGGTAGTCCTGCATGGCGCCAGCGAAGATTTCCGATGCCGAGGCTGACAGCCGGTTGACTAACAGCGCCAACGGGCCCTTGTAGAAGGCACCCGGGTTTTCATCCTCGAGCACATCTACTTTGCCGTCGCTGTTGCGCACCAGCACCGTCGGGCCTTTCTCGATAAACAGGCTGGTGAGTTCGGTGGCTTCCTGCAAGGAACCACCGCCGTTGTTGCGCAGGTCGATGACCACGCCGTCGACTTTTTCTTTCTGCAGTTCGCTCAGTAGCTTCTTCACGTCGCGCGTGGTGGACTTGTAGTCCGGGTCGCCCGCACGGAAGGCTTTGAAATCCAGGTAGAAAGCAGGGATCTCGATCACGCCCAGCTTGTAGTCCTTGCCGTCCTGGTTCAGGTGCAGCACCGACTTCTTCGCCGCTTGTTCTTCGAGCTTCACCGCTTCGCGGGTGATGGGCACGATCTTGCTGGTCTGGTCATTAGGCGCATTGGTGTGAGGGATTACCTCCAAGCGCACGACCGAGCCCTTGGGGCCGCGGATCAGCTTGACCACTTCGTCCAGGCGCCAGCCCACCACGTCAACCATTTCCTTGTCGCCCTGGGCCACGCCGATGATCTTGTCCGAGGGTGCTACCTGCTTGGTTTTATCCGCCGGGCCGGCCGGCACCAGGCGGACAATCTTCACTTGATCGTTATCGCTTTGAAGTACCGCGCCTATGCCTTCGAGGGACAGGCTCATGTTGATATCGAAGTTCTCCGCGTTGTCCGGAGACAGGTAGTTCGTATGCGGATCGTACGACTGAGCGAAGGTATTAATGTAAGCCTGGAAGATATCCTCGGCACGGGTTTGATCCAGCCGGGCCAATTGATTCTTGTAACGCTTGGTGAGGGTTTCCTGAATCTGCTTGGGCTCTTTGCCAGCGAGTTTCATGCGCAACACTTCGTCCATCACCCGCTTTCGCCACAGGGTGTCAAGGTCTGCCTCGGAAGCAAGCCACGGAGCGTCTTTACGGTCTACTTCAAGGGTTTCATTGCCGGAGAAGTCCAGCTTGTCCACACCGTCGTCGAGCAAGCTCAATGCGTGGTCCAGGCGAGCTTTTACCCGATCAAGATAACGCTTGTAGATAGTGAAGCCCGGGTCGAGATTCCCACTCTTGAGGAAGTCGTCGAACTGAGTTTTCCACTTATCGAATTCGGCAATGTCGCTGGCCATAAAATAACTGCGCGACGGATCGAGCAGCTTGAGGTAACTGTCATAAATGATGACGGAGCGCGCATCATTCAACGGCGGCTTGCTGTAGTGATGGCGTTTTAATAGTTCGACAACATTGAGGCTGGCGATCACCTCGTCACGGTCGGGCTGAAGCTTGTTCCAGCTATTGGCCGCGAAGCCTGGAGCTGACAGCAGGCTAAGGCTTATGCCTAGCGCCAGGGCGGTACCGGGAAATAAATGCTTCATGCTTATTCGACGCGGGGACAGTTGATCACGCATATTAGGCCGTCTTTGAATGGACCGGTTCCGCTTCACTGCATTAAATCCTGTTCATGCAGTATTAGGGTACGTAAGTCACATAATGCAAAAAACCCCACGCTATGGCGCGGGGCTCACTCTGGCTCAACTATGGAGGTACCGTGAAGGCATTGCAAGGCATGGAAGGGCATGTGGAATGGGCAGATTACCCAACACCTGCATGCGACGTAGGGCAAGTGCGCATACGCGTAGCCGCCGCCGGGCTCAATCGAGCCGATTTATTACAGCGTTCGGGGCACTATCCGCCACCACCGGGGGCCAGTGAAGTACTAGGCCTGGAGTGTGCGGGTGTGATCAGCGAAGTCGGGGCCGGTGTGGCCTGGAACGTGGGTGACCGGGTTTGTACATTGTTAGCCGGCGGCGGCATGGCCGAGGAAGTCGTAGTAGACGCCCGCCATGTACTGCCCGTGCCAGAAGGCCTTACGCTGGTAGAGGCCGCAGGCATTCTTGAGGTGTACAGCACGGTCTGGCTCAACCTGTTCCAGCTCGCTGCCCTGCAGCCTGGCGAGAAAGTCCTGCTGCACGCCGGTGCCAGCGGTATCGGCTCGGCGGCCATTCAGCTGTGCAAGGCATTCGGCAACCCTACGTGGGTCACCGTGGGTTCGGCGGAGCGCTTGGCCTATTGCGAGAAGCTTGGCGCCCAGGGCGGCGTGCTGCGCGGCGACGGGTTGCCAGGGTTGAAAGACCATGGGCCATTCGACGTGATACTCGATCCGGTGGGCGCCAGTTATGCCGAGCTTAACCAGGAAGTTGCCGCCCGCGACGCCCGTTGGGTGCTGATCGGTACCATGGGTGGGCGCGATGCCAAGCTGGATATGGGGATAATGCTGGGCAAGCGTATTCAGCTGATCGGCTCTACCCTGCGCAGCCGTGACGATGCCTTCAAGGCCGAGCTGCTTCGTGAACTGGGTCAGCACGTATTGCCGCTGTTCACCGAGGGCCGGTTGAGCCCACAGATCGCCGCTACCTTCCCCGCGCACGAGGCAGAAGCTGCGTTCGCGGAATTGGCGAGCAACAAGGTGTCTGGGAAAGTGATTCTGATCATCAACCCTGAGCAGGTCGATTAAGCATTCGCCAGCTTGCGTGCTCCTACCACCGCTGTAGGAGCACGCAAGCTGGCGAACCCTCGCTTAACGCTTAGCGCATATCAGGCAGGTGCGCTTCGCTCTTTACGTCGGACTTCGCCACGGCAGTGGCAGGCAGAACGACTTTGGCCTTCGGCAGGATTTCACCCATATTGGCCAACACCCGGTACATCGAGTATTCCTCGGTGTAACGTACTTCGGTGTAACGACGGTTGGCGTTGTACAACTCGTTCTCGCTGTCCAGCAAGTCCAGCAAGGTACGTTGGCCCAAGCCGAACTGGTTCTGGTAGGCCGCGCGCACGCGGGTGGTGGTTTCGGCATACTCACGCGCGCTCGGGGCTTGCTGGCGAGCGTTGAGCATGGCGTTCCAAGCCAGGGACATGTTCTCGTTCATGCTGCGCAGGGCATTGTTACGAATGTCCATGGCCTGATTGATGCGGTGCGCGTCAGCCTGCAGGCGAGCCTTGTCGCTGCCGCCGCGGAACAGGTTGTAGCTCACCGCAACGCCGGCACGCCAATCGTTGGCATGGCCTTCTTCGCCAGAAATGTTGTTGTTGGCCCCAACCGCGACTTCTGCATCCACCCGTGGATAGAACTGGGATTTAGCGCCTTCGTACTGCTGCTCGGCGGCCTGCACGTCGGCCTGGGCCGATTTCAGGTACGGGTTGTTGTCGATCATCGACTGACGTGCCTGGGCAATTTCCGCAGGCAGCTCGCCACGAATGGTCGCGGGCGCTTCCAGTTCGTCGGGCATGCGGCCAGTGGCGCTGAAGAAGTTCGCTTCAGCGTCGGCCAGGTCCACCATGGCGGTCTGGTAGTTGTTCTCGGCCAGCGCGCGGCGGGCGCGGGACTGGTCGCTGTCGGCGGTGCTGCCGATGCCACGCTCGGTACGCAGGCCGATCTGATCGTTCACCCGCAAGTGGGCTTGCAGGTTGTTTTTGGCCAGGTCAACCAGTTCGCGCCGCTTGAGCACTTCCAGGTACACCTCCACCGCCCTCAGGGCCAGGTCCTGGGCCACGCCTTGCACATAAAAGGCGCGGGAGTTGGACACCGACTGGGTGCGCGACACTTCACGGGTGGCGCTGGAGCCGTCGAACAACATTTGCCGTACGCGCAGTTCGGACGTGGTGTAAGTCAGTAACTCTTTATGGTGGCCACCCTGAGCGCGGGTGGTTGGCGTATCAGAGTTTTCTCGACCGTAACCGCCAACGAAATCGACGCTAGGCAAGTAAGCGCCACGAGCGATCTTTACGTCTTCATCGGCGGCGAGGCGACTATTGATATTCGATTGCAGCTCCGGGTGAGTATCCACGGTGCTCTGAATGGCCTCCTGAAGCGTCATGGCGTGGGCTTGCATAGCCCCCAGCGCCAGTAACACCGCGCTGCAGATGGGTGTAAAGGTGCGCATCGAATTACTTCTCCCTGTCCCTAGTTATGGCAGTCGCCATTTTTTTGGCGGAAATCTATGTGCTTCCGTGTGCGGATGCTAACACCACAGCTCCACAGAAAATTCTTTGTTGCTAATACCTTTTTCTCATAACGCTTATTCCTAAAAAAACTTATGTGCCTTTTTAGGTTTCAGTTCATCTTACACGTGTTCATTTGGCTGAAAGCTCCGCGTGTGGCGGGGTACAGCGAATTTCTAACGGCAGCGGCAACCCCTGTGGCAAGGGTGAGGTGGATCGTACTCCAGACGGATTTGGGCAGTAATGAAAGTGACGGTTTTCTGTCGCCAACATTAAAGAAAGCATCTTCTCGCTCAAATGCGACAAAAAGTGTAGGAAAAACGTAAGTGTTTGATTTTTCAATAAACACCCTTTTTTCACGAAACTTTGACACGGCAAAGGGTAGCAAGTTGCCAGCCTTGTTGTGAACTCCCCGGATTATTTTCTGTCTTCTTGCGCAGCGACCGGTGCCGGTCAGCATTGGAGGAGTGGGGCAAATGGCAACCTTGATCGGTGTGGTCAGCAAGGTAGTAGGTCAAGTATTCGCGGTCGCCGGTGATGGCTCGCGTCGTATCCTGGTCGAAGGCGATCGGGTCTATGCGGGTGAGCAGCTCGATACGGGCGTAGGTGGCGCCATCTCGGTCCACTTGCAGAACGGCCAGGATATTGCCTTGGGCCGTGGCAGCAGCCTTGCGCTGACTGATGGCCTGCTTCACAACCAAGCTCCAGACATCCAGATTCTCGATGAGCGCGTGGCCGATACCGCGCTTGACGATGTGAACGCCTTGCAACAAGCCATCGCCGCGGGCGAAGACCCTACCCAGGTCTCCGAGCCTACCGCCGCTGGCCCTACCGCTACCGGCCCGACTGGCGTGCCCAGTGGCGGTGGTGGCCACAGTTTCGTACTGCTTGAAGAAGTGGGTGGCGCGGTAGACCCGACCATTGGCTTCCCGACCGCGGGCCTGCCCGTAGCCCCGGAGTTCCCGGACCCTACGCTGCCACCGTTGGTCGATGTGGACGCTGGCACGCCGGGCGTACCAGGTACTCCAACTAACCCGGGCACTAACCCGGGCACGCCCTTGCCGCCAACGCCGCCTGTATCTACACCCACGGATAACCCCGTCACCCTGGGTGGCCTGGACATAACAGGCGGCGAAGTCGCGGTAAACGAAGCTAACCTCGCCAAGGGCTCAAGCCCCGACGCCGCCGCGCTCACTCAGGCCGGTAGCTTTACTGTGAATGCGCCCGATGGGCTGAGCAGCCTGCTGATCGGCACCCTGGAAGTGGTGCGGGCAGGGCAGGTTGTGGGGGTGGGCCAGTCGTTGACCACCGATGACGGTAACCAGTTGACCGTGACCGGTTTCGACCTGGCCTCTGGCACGCTGACCTATACCTACACCCTGGTAGATAACGCCGCGCACCCTGCGGGCGACGGCGCCAATACCTTGGGCGAAAGCATTGCGGTCGTTGCCGTGGACGCCAACGGGTCTACGGCTAATGGTACCTTGGATGTTGTCATCCAGGACGACGTGCCCACGGCCGTTGCCGATACCCAGAGCGTACCTGTCACCGAACAGCTGACCAGCATCACCGGCAATGTATTGGATAACGACACTCAGGGCGCCGATGCCATCGCGACCGGGGGCGTGACCGCGGGTACCTTCACAGGCACCTACGGCACCCTGGTGCTGGCCGCCGATGGCAGCTACACCTATACGCTCAATACCGCGGGCACGAACTTCCAGGACCTGTTCGGCGGACGTTCGGCCACCGACACCTTCACCTACACGCTTAACGACTCCGACGGCGATAGCAGCACGGCGTCCTTGACCTTGAACCTGACCAACCTGGATGACCCGGTCATTATCCGTAACCTCGGTCAGGATGGCGGCGAGCAGCGGGTCTTCGAGGCTAACCTCAGCACAGGTACCGACCCGGATGCCGCCGCGCTGACACGCACTGGCACCTTCACCCTCGATGCCAAGGATGGCCTGGCTACCCTGACCATCGACGGCGTGGATGTGATCGGTGGTGCTGCTACCGGCCTGCCTGTCACCATTACCGGGCAGTTGGGCAATGCCCTGACCATCACTGGCTTCGATGCGGCCACTGGCGTGGTGAGCTACAGCTACACGCTCTCCGTGGCTCAGGAACATAACCTGGACCGCAATGAACTGTCCGAAGACTTCCGCGTGGTGGCCACCGACCGGGACGGCGATTCCGGTACCGCCTGGCTCAATATACGGATCGAAGACGATAATCCCGTTGCCCGCGACGACAGCGCCAACGTCGATGACAACACCACCGTGGCCAGCGGCAATGTGCTGAGCAACGATGCCTTGGGCGCTGATGCGATAGCCTCGCCCGTGACCAACCCAGGCACGTATGTAGGTACCTACGGCACGCTGGTGCTGGCGGCAGACGGCAGTTACACCTACACCTTGGATACCAACGGCACCGCTTACAAGGCATTACTGGCCAGCGGTGCAGCGGTTGGCACCGCTACCGAAACCTTCGGTTACTCCATTATCGACAGTGATGGTGACACGGCCCGCGCCAACCTGACGGTGAACGTGCAGAACCTGGACGACCCTGTCACCTTTATCAACCTGGGCGTGGACGGCGGCGAGCAACGTGTATTCGAAGCCAACCTACCTGGCGGCACCAGCCCTGATGCCGACGCGCTAACCCGCACGGGTACCTTCACCCTCAACGCGAAGGACGGCCTGACCACCCTGACCATTGATGGCGTGGATGTGATCGGCGGCAACGCCACTGGCCTGCCGGTGACCATCACGGGCCAGTTGGGCAATGCCCTGACCATTACCGATTACAATGCCACCACTGGCGTGGTCAGCTACAGCTACACCTTGTCCCAGGCCCAGCAAAACAATGATGGCAAGGCTCAGAACGAGCTGTCTGAGGACTTCCACCTGATCGCCACCGATAGCGACGGCGACAAGGGCAGCGCCTGGCTCAACGTGCGTATCGAAGATGACCGGCCTGTTGCCGCGCCCGTCACTGAAACCGTGGCTAGCGCGAATGCCAACACCAACGTGCTGCTGGTGCTGGATGTATCCAACAGCATGGGGCAGAGCTCCAAGGTCAACGGCCTGTCGCGGTTGGACCTGGCCAAGCAGGCCATCAACGAACTGTTGGGCAAGTACGACGCGCTGGGGGATGTGAAGGTACAGATTGTGACCTTCAACAACCATGAGAAGGTGCTGAGCACCGAGTGGATGACCGTGGCCGAAGCGCGCGCCGCCATCGCCAGCGACAACATCACTCACGGGGGCGGGACCAACTACGACTATGCGCTCAACGGGGCCGAGCAAGCCTGGGCGACCGCGGGTAAGTTGACCAACGCGCAAAACGTGAGTTATTTCCTGTCTGACGGCAACCCTACGCTGTCGGATGAGCGGCCCAAGACCGGCAATGGTCAGTCGGGCAACAAAACCGACACCGCCCTGGGCGACGGCATCGATACGGGGGAGCAAGCCGCATGGCAGACCTTCTTATCCAACAACCAGATTCAGTCCTATGCCATTGGCATGGGGCCGAGCGCCAAGGCTGTGTACCTTGACCCCATCGCCTATGACGGCACTACCGGTACAGACACGCCTCCTGTGGTAGTGACTGACCTCTCGCAGCTGCCCGCCGTACTCAACGGTACCGTGGGTGGCGGCTCGGTGACCGGCAGCCTGGCCAACGCGGCGAAGTTCGGTGCCGACGGCGGCCATATACAGGGCGTTAGCGTCGATGGCGTAAACTACACCTTCGACGGCAAAGGCGCGGTCAGCGCGTCGGGTGGGGCGGGTAACTGGAGCTTCGACAGCACCAGCCATTTCCTTACCATCACCACCACCCAGGGCGGCACCTTCGCCATCAACGTTGAAAACGGCCAGTACCGTTACGACGCAGCTTCAGGCAAGGCCGGTACCACCGAGCAGATCGGCTATAGCCTGGTCGACAACGACGGCGACGCGGCGGGTTCTACCTTGACCATCAACGTGAATGGCGGCGCGGCACCGGCCAGCAGCGTTGCCAGCGTGATGAGCGCGTCCAACGCCATTGTGGTAGATAACAGCCTTGCGTCCGCTGGCGCTGACTTTACCGCTACCCGTGCGGCTACCTTGGCCGTGGCTGGTAACAGCCTTGAGGTACAGCGCGCGCAGTTCTATGCCAATACCCTGGCCTTGACGGCGGCGCTGTTGATCACCGGAACACTAGGCGGCGCGCAGCCGGCCGACGCTAGCGATACGCTGAGTGTGAATTTGCGTCAGGGTGAAGCCCTGCACCTGGATTCGGCCGCGGTGAGCAGTGGCGCGGCAACCCTAAGCTACGCAGTGGGGGACGGCAGCTATACAGCGCTTGTAGGCAGTACTTTGATCGCTGGCAGCGATGGTACCTATCATGTCAAGGTAACCCAGGCAGAACCTACAGCCAGCAGCGAGAGCTACCAGCTGAACCTGAACCTGGATTACAGCAGCGTACATACTGCCGCGGCTTCTACCACGGCTGAACCTACCGCAGACCACGACAGCGCTGGCCATGCCAGTGCTTTGGTGACGGCAGAGCAAGCTAGCACTCAGGTGGTCACCGGCACTGACGGTGATGACACCTTGGTAGGCGGCCAGGGCACTGATGAGCTGCACGGCGGCGCGGGCAACGACCTGTTGCTGGCCGGGGCTCATACGGTAGTGCTCGACGGTGGCACGGGCTTCGACACGGTGAGCTATGAAGCGGCCACTAGCGCGGTGACCGTAGACCTGCGTGGCGAAGGCAACACTGGCGGCTGGGCGGCGGGGGAGACCCTGACCGGCATCGAGCAACTGGTGGGCTCGGACTACAACGATATCTTCCATGCCGGCGACTCAGGCCTGGTGATGAATGGCGGCAAGGGCGACGACCAACTGTTTGGCGGGGCTGGCAACGACACGCTGATTGGGGGTGCCGGCAACGACACCCTGACCGGCGGCGGCGGGGCGGACACCTTCGTCTGGCAGGCCGGCGATGCTGGCACCGATACGGTGACGGACTTCCAACTTGGCACCGATACCCTGGATTTGGGCGCGCTATTGGGGGATGCCGCCAAAAGCGGGCTGGAGAACTTGCTGAGCTTCAAGGTCAGCGGTAGCGGCGATAGCCTGGTATCCACCATCGACATCAGCACCACCCCAGGCGCGGCACCGGTACAGAGCATTGACCTGCAGCACGTGAACGTGGCCCAAGCCTACAATGTAAGTACCGACCCAAGCGGCGCGGTGGTGGGGCTGCAGAACAATTCGGCCATCATCAACGGCCTGCTGGGCGATCACTCGCTGAAGGTCGACAGCACAGTGTAATGCCTATTCGCGAGCCTTGCTCGCTCCTACAGGCGACGCATCTCGTCTGTAGGAGCGAGCAAGGCTCGCGAATGTGGTATGGCACGCCATCAGGTAAGCGCTGTTCGCGAGCCTGCGCTCGCTCCTATGGGCAGGGCAGGCTACAGCTTGTGGTTAATCGTGGAATCAATGCTTGCGGGGCTTAAGCAGGGCAGGCTTTTCATCCGGGGCATGGCTGAGCAAAAACAGCCCGGTCAGGATCTCCGGAATCTGCACCACCATTTCCGACTGCAGGTCAGGGTCGCTGGCGATATCGGCGAATTCTGGCTGTTCGTCGAATAAACCAGACCCCACCATGATCGGCAACAGCAGCTCGCTGACTTCGTCTTCGGCTGACTCGAACCAGGCAGCTTCGCGCAGGAATACCCCCTCCATAAAGCCGATACACCAGCCGCGCAGGTCGGACTCGTCTGGGGTGTCGCCCAGGTCCAGGTCGCAGGGCAGCTCGAATTCGTCATCGCTGGCCAGCTGCTTGGCGATGTGCGCCTTGAGCTGGATCAACGTAGCCTCGATGGCTTCGCGTTCGGCGGCATCGTTATAGCGAGGCTCTTCGGCGAACAGCGCGTCGATCCATTCACGCTCTGGCACCTCTTCGGTGGAGATGGACAGCGCGGTCAGGTAGCCATGCGCCGCTACGTAGTCCAGCGCTTCTTCATGGAGCTCATCGGCGTCCAGGAAGACTTGCAGGCGGGTGAGTTGCTCGGCGAAGGACATGAATTGCTACCTTGGAGAGAAATGACAATGGTCAATTCTAGGCCCTGATGGCGGTTGAGCGCCACCGCCAGGTACGGAAAACCGCTGTGCTTCGGCACTTTGGTATACTAGCGGCCTTTTTTGCGACCGGCTGCCTGCGCGGGCGGCGTGGCGATTCGTGGAGTGATGCATGCTCGAACAGGCACAACGTGTTCTCAAGGACGTCTTCGGCTACGACAGTTTCCGTGGCAGCCAGGGGGCGATCATCGAGCGCGTGGCCCGCGGCGGTGATGCGCTGGTGCTGATGCCTACCGGGGGCGGCAAGTCCTTGTGCTACCAGGTGCCGGCTCTGTTGCGCGAAGGGCTGACCATCGTGGTCTCGCCCTTGATCGCGCTGATGGATGACCAGGTGGCCACGCTGGAGGAACTGGGCGTGCCCGCCGCGGCCCTCAACTCGACCCTCAGCGCCGAGCAACAGCGTGAGCTGGCGGTACGCCTGCGCCAGGGGGACATCAAACTCTTGTACCTGGCGCCGGAACGGCTATTGCAGCCAAGGATGCTGAACTTCCTCCACCAGCTCGATGTGGCCTTGTTCGCTATCGATGAAGCCCATTGCGTGTCCCAATGGGGCCATGATTTCCGCCCGGAGTACCTGCAACTCAGCCAATTGGCCGAGCTGTTCCCAGACGTGCCGCGCATGGCGCTGACCGCCACCGCCGACAAGCGCACCCGCGAAGAGATCGTCAAGCGCCTGGGGCTGCACGACGCCGAGCGCTTTTTATCAAGCTTTGACCGCCCCAATATTTTCTACCGCATCGTGCCCAAGGAGCAGCCGCGCAAGCAGCTGCTGGCGTTCCTCGGCGAGCGCAAGGGCGATGCGGGCATCATTTATTGCCTGTCGCGAAAAAAAGTAGACGAAGTGGCCGCGCAACTGGTGGAGCAAGGCTTTCCCGCCCTGCCTTATCACGCGGGCCTGCCGGCGGAAACGCGTGCCGCCAACCAGAAGCGCTTTCTCAATGAGGAAGGGCTGATCATGGTGGCAACCATCGCGTTCGGCATGGGAATCGACAAGCCCAACGTGCGCTACGTGGCGCACCTGGACCTGCCCAAATCGCTGGAAGCCTATTACCAGGAAACTGGCCGCGCCGGGCGTGACGGCTTACCCGCCGATGCCTGGATGGCTTATGGCCTGCAAGACGTGCTGATGCTTAAGCAGATGATGCAGAATTCCGAAGGCGATGAACGCCACAAACGGGTCGAGCAGCACAAGCTTGATGCCATGCTGGCGCTGTGCGAGGAAACCCGCTGCCGACGCCAGGCGCTGCTGGCGTATTTCGATGAAATCCTGCCAGAGCCCTGCGGCCACTGCGACAATTGCGTGGATGGCGTGCAAACCTGGGACGCCACCGAGCCGGCGCGTCAGGCGTTGTCGGCTATCTTCCGTACCGGGCAGCGCTACGGCGTTGGCCACTTGGTGGACGTACTGCTGGGCCGGGACAACGAAAAAATACGCGCGGCCGGCCATGAGCGTCTGAGCGTTTTCGGGGTGGGCAAGGGCCGTACGGAAGGCGAATGGCGCACCCTCTACCGCCAATTGGTCGCTCGCGGATTGGCCGACATGGACCTAGAAGGCTTTGGCGGGCTGCGGCTGACCGACGCCTGCCGCCCCTTGTTGCGCGGCGAGGTGACGCTGGCGCTGCGGCGTGAGCTCAAGCCCCAAACGGCTGCCAAGGCCAGCGGTGGTAGCCCGGCCAGCCAATTGG
Organism: Pseudomonas artemisiae; assembly: GCF_057128685.1. NCBI lineage: Bacteria > Pseudomonadati > Pseudomonadota > Gammaproteobacteria > Pseudomonadales > Pseudomonadaceae > Pseudomonas > Pseudomonas artemisiae. The sequence continues at coordinate 73,120 of NZ_JBSKHS010000008.1, read as the reverse complement.
TGCGTGGCGAAGAGCGGGAGCAGTGGGAAGCCTTGCGTGCCTTGCGTCGACGCCTGGCGGAGGAGCATGGCGTACCGCCCTATGTGATCTTCCCTGACTCCACGTTGCTGGAGATGCTGCGCAGCCAGCCCACCAGCCTGGCGAACATGGGCCGGGTCAGTGGCGTGGGCGCCCGCAAGCTGGAGCGCTATGGCCAAGCGTTCCTGGAAGTGCTGGGCGGCGGTGAAGCGCCGGCGCCGGTCCAGGTCGTAGACCTGCGCCACGAGCTGGTGAGCCTGGCCAGGGCTGGCATGACGCCTGCTCAGATCGCCGGCCAACTCAAATGCACGGAGAAAAACGTCTACAGCTTGTTGGCCGAAGCTATCACCGCTCAGCAACTGTCGCTGGAGCAGGCGCTGGATCTTCCCTTCGAACTGCTCAGCGAAATTCAGGATGCCTTCCTGGACGGCGAAGGCGAGCTGCCACCAGTGAGCGATATTGCAGAGCAGTTCGAAGGTAAGGTTCCTGAAGGCGTGCTGTATTGCGTACGTGCCGCGTTGCAATCGGAATTTGAACTGTAGCCCGATCGTTTAAGGCCTTTTAGGCTGAGGCAGGTCATGGAAAGGGGATCAAAGCCTTTGCCTGCCTTGTCAGCGCTCGGCAGCCATGCTTGGCTCGCTAATAATTGTATTTGGATGAACCTACCTATGCCTGTGACTGATGAACACCGCTTCGGCATGCAACTGGCGCAACTGTCCCGTGGCTGGCGCGCCGAGCTTGATCGGCGGCTGGCGGGGCTAGGGCTGTCCCAAGCCCGTTGGTTGGTGCTGCTGCACCTGGCTCGCTTCGAAGCAGCCCCTACCCAGCGCGAGCTGGCGGCAAGCGTGGGGGTCGAAGGGCCAACCCTGGCGCGGTTGCTGGACAGCCTGGAAACCCAGGGGCTGGTACGTCGGCAGGCGGTCGTCGAAGACAGGCGCGCCAAGCAAATCAGCCTTAGCGAGTCAGCTTTGCCGGTGATTAAAGAAATTGAAACCATTGCCAACGAATTGCGCGTTGAGCTGTTTGGCGGCATTAGTGAGCAGGATATGGCCACGGCCATGGCCGTTCATGCCCGTTTATTGGCCAATCTGGAAAAGCGCGCCTGAGCTTGGGCGTGCGTTGGCGCTTTGAGTTTCGCCAACCACGAGCTATAACGAAGTCTGTGGAAGCCGTTCCCAAGGGATGCTCATGCGCAAGCGTTTTACCCGTACCCACTGGCCCGCGCCTCGCTTGGCCGCGCGCCTGGCCTTGTATTCGGTACTCGGTGGCTGTGCCCTGGCCTGGTCAAGCCTTGCCGCGGCCCTTGGCCTGGGGGAGATCAGCCTGCACTCGGCGCTCAATCAGCCCTTTAATGCCGATATTGAGCTGTCGGACAGCGCGGGCTTGGAGGAGGGCGATATCACGGTGAGCCTGGCAAGCGCTGAAACCTTCGCCCAAGCGGGTATCGAGCGCTCGTTTTTCCTCACCGATTTGCGCTTCAGGCCGTTATTCAGAAACGGCCGGAAAGTCATCCATGTGAGTTCCAGCAAGGTGGTGGTAGAACCCTACCTTAACTTTATCGTCCAGGTGACCCAGCCCTCCGGGCAGGTACTGCGTACCTATACACTGCTGATCGACCCGCCAGGCAGCGTGGCGCTGGCACCGCCGTTGTTGCCGACCAATGTCCAGCCCGAGCCGGTGTCTTCCGTGGCCCCCCTGCCTACCCAAGCCTCGGCACCGCCCACACCCCCAGCAGCGGCGTCACGCAAGACAAATGCCCAGGCCAGCCCCAACACTGGCCAGGGCGCTGCCAGCGAAGCGCTGACAGCGACCGCGGCGCAGAACCGTCAGCTTCAGCAGTCACTGGATAACCTTCAGGCCCACCTGCAAACCCTTGAAGATGAGCGCGCCGAGAAGGATGAACAATTGGCGCAGTTGCAGGCGCATTTGGCTGAAGCCCAGGCGCTGGCTGCTGCGCGGGCCGCTGCGGCACCGGCTGCCGTAAGCGGTGCGCCAGCCAGGGTTGATCAGCCAGCCACCGTGACAGGTACCCAGCCACAGCCCACGACGGCCAGCGAGCAGCCAGCACCGGTAACATCGGCCACGCCTGCAGTGGCAGCCAGCCCGTCCCCGACCCTGGCGGTCAACCCAGCCACCACTCCGGCTGCCACGCCTCCCGCCGCGCAGCCGCAGGCACCCCTGGCCATAGCGCCCCAAACCGATGACCTTACCTGGCTGCTACAACTGGGCGCCTTGATCGCGTTGGCGCTACTGATTGCCGCCTGGATACTTCAACGGCGCCGCCAGCGCGCCGTGGTGCCGGAGCCTGTGGTGCTGCCTGCCACGGTGGCTGCCGCGGCCGTTGATGAACCCGACAACAGTGAACTACCGGCGCCCAGCCCGGTAGTGGCGCAGCGCCGAGAGCAGGCACCTGCCACCGATGCCTTGGATGCGGCCAGTATCTACATCGCCTATGGGCGCTTCAACGAAGCCTTGGGTGTATTGCGTGAAGGCTTACAGCGCCAGCCCGAGCGTCGCGACCTGCGCCTGCGCATTCTGGAGGTGCTGGGGCTACAGGGCGATGCCCACGCCTATGCCGAGGAGGAGGCAGCCCTACGCACCAATGGTGAGCAGGACGCTGTACTGGAACAAACCCGTGTCCGCTTCCCCCGTTTGGCACCCGCGGCTGCAGCACTGACCGCCGGTGGCGCGCTGGTTGGCATGGCTGCCACCACGGCCTTGGCTGAGCAAGGGTTCAACGAGCCTGCTGTCAGCTCAAACCCCGGTGTGACAGCCGAATCCGCCCCCCTGATACAAGCGCCTGCCGCTGAGAGTAGTTCGGATTTGGACATCGACTTCGATGCGCTTGGAGACTTGGGGGACCCATTAGACCTTGCTCCCCCGAAGCGAGAAGGGGATGCCGATGAATTTCAGCTCAACCTGGACGACCTTTCGTTGGATGCCGACTGGTCGACCATGGACCCTTTCGACGCGCCGCCGGCGCCGACGGGAAGGGTGGCGGCAGCAGTCGAACCGTTAAAAAGCGACCCCTCCGTATCAGGGGACGAGCTGTTTTTCTCCAATCTTCGCGAACTGCCTGAAGTAACGGAGCTGCCAGAGGAGGAGTTTCTCAGCGATTTCGCCGACGAGCCTCTGGGGTCTCCCGCCCTGGATGAGCCCGACCTGGATGCGGCCTTTCTCGATGGGTTTTCTGAAGAGCCGGTCATACTGCCCGGCATCGAGCCTATAATCTTGGACGGCATGCAATTCGACAGCCCGGGGCAGGGCACTAGCGACTTTGATTTATCAGGGGAACCGTTGCCGGACCTAGGCGAGTTAAGCATCGATTTCGATAGCATCGAAAGCCAGGCTCAGGCCGCCGATCGCTTGGACCAGGCCCGCGCGCTGCTAGCCCAAGGTGAGCCACGGCAGGCTAGCCGGCTACTGCATGAGCTGATGGAAGAGGGCGACGACACCACCCGTGAAGCCGCGCGGCAATTGCTCGCGGGGCTTTCTCCTTAAGTGGCGCGGTAGGGGTTTAGAATCTCTGTTTGCCGGTGATCAAGTCACGGAACATGGCGAAGTCACCCATCAGGCTGTAGACCGGGTGACGAAAGGTAGCGGGGCGATTGTGCTCGAAGAAGAAATGCCCGGCCCAGGCAAAACCATACCCCAGCACTGGCACTGCCAGCAGTAGCCACAGGTTAAACGTGGCCAGTGCGTAGGTTAAGAAACCAATCACCAGGCTGGTGCCAACGAAGTGCAGCCGGCGGCTGGTGCTGTTACGGTGCTCGGCCAGGTAGTAAGGGTAGAATTGCGCGAAGCTGACGAACCCATCGCTGTGCGTTTCAGCATTGTTAGGGTTGTGCATAGGGCCTCCGGGTGGCTTGCTCACCGCCAGAGCATAGCCAATTGCCCAGCGCCCCTCAATGTCGCCAGAAGGCCGGTACGCATAGCACCAGTACCGTGATGATTTCCAGCCGCCCCAACAGCATGCCAAAGGACAGCAGCCATTTGGCGGCATCGGGCAGCGGTGCGAAATTGCCGGCCGGGCCTATGGTATCGCCCAACCCTGGGCCGACGCCGGACACCGTACTGGCCGCGCCCGTGAGGGCGGTCATCCAATCAAGCCCCAGTAGGCCCAACGCCAGCGCAATCAGCCCGATGGTGGAGGCGAAGAAAAACGAGAACGTCAGGATGGAGCGCACAATGTCTTCGTCCAGCCGGTGCCGATTGTACTTCTGGCTGATCACCGCCCGCGGGTGAATCAGTTGGTTCAAACTGGCTTTGAGCAGAATGAACGCAACCTGAAAGCGGAAAATCTTGATGCCCCCCGCCGTGGAGCCGGAGCAGCCGCCGATGAAGCCCAGGTAAAAGAAGAACATCAGGGCAAAATTGCCCCATAGGCTGTAATCCCCTAGGGCAAAGCCGGTAGTCGTTACCACTGACGTTACGTTGAAGGCCACATGGCGAAGCGCCTCATACCAGGGCAGGTGGGTGCTCCACCAGTACCAGGCGGCCAGCACCAGCCAGCACAGCAACAGCAACCCAATAAAACCGCGAACCTGATCGTCCCGCCACAGCGCCCAGTAATGGCCGCGCAGGGTAGCTACGTAAAGGGTAAAGGGCAGGCTGCCCATGATCATCAGTACGATGGCAACCCAATGCACCGCAGGCTGAGACCACTTGGCCATGGACAGGTCCGAGGTTGAAAAGCCCCCGGTGGAAATGGCCGACATGGCATGGTTGATCGCATCGAACAGCCCCATGCCGGCCAGCCAAAGTGCCAAGGTACCCAGGGTGGTGATGCCTACGTACACCAGCACGATGGATTTGGCCACCATGTGGGAGCGTGGCATAAGCTTTTCGGAGCGGTCCGAGGATTCTGTCTGGAACAGGCGCATGCCGCCGATGCGCAGCAGCGGCAAGATCGCTACCGCCATGGCGATAAAGCCGATACCGCCTAACCAATGCAGCAGCGAGCGCCAGATCAAAATGCCCGGTGACATGCTGTCCAGGCCGCTCAATACCGTGGAGCCGGTGGCGGTAATCCCAGACATGCTCTCGAAAAAGGCGTCGGTGTAGCTGACGTTTTCCGCAAACCTGAAGGGTAGGGCGGCGAACACCGCTACCAGCACCCAGCTGCTTACGGTCAGCAGGTACATATCCCGGGGCCGCAGGTTGCTGGACGCTGGGCGGCCGCGTACCACCAGCGCCAGCCCGGCACCGAAGGTGAGCAAGCTGGCCCATAGAAAGGCGTGAAGGTCTTCGGTGCGCTGGGTCAATACCAGGGTCAGCATGGGCACGGCCATGCTGACGGCCAACGTAAGCAGGAAAATGCCAATGATGAAGCCGATGACTCTGAGGGTCTGCCGTGACATTGAGCCCACGCTGGCTAAGAAGGGCCGCACATTTTACCTGCGAGCGGCGCGCTGTAAACGTTAGACTAGCCCGACCCAGGTGAATAGGAAGAGACAATGGAAGCCCTGCAAGCCTTGTTTGAACGTGTGTCCGTCAGCCGCTTGGTTGATCCGGCGCCCACCGAAGACCAGCGCCGAATGTTGTTCGACGCCAGTATGCGCGCCCCCGACCATGGTCAGCTGCGACCCTGGCGCTTCCTGACCATCGAAGGCGAGGCCCGCCACGCGTTGGGCGAATTGCTGGCCGAGGCCGCCAGGGCCAAGGGTGGCGAGGGCAACGAGGCAGCGATCGAGAAGGCGCGCAAGGCTCCATTGCGGGCGCCCTTGGTCGTAGTGGCCGTGGCCGTGGTCAAGGAACACCCCAAGGTACCGGCCAGTGAACAAGTACTTACCGCGGGTTGCGCGGTGCATGGGCTGTTACTGGCCGCTTATGACCAGGGGGTCGGAGCCATGTGGCGCAGCGGCGAGCTCTCCTTTGCCCGCTCCGTGGCCGAAGGGCTGGGCCTGGCCGAGCACGAGCAGATCATCGGTTTCATCTACCTGGGTACCCCCGCCCATGAGATACGTCCCGCGCCCCGAACGTCCGCCGAAGGCTTGGTGCAGGCTTGGCCGGGCCGAGCCTGAATACTGCGGTTCAGGCTGCTGAAGGCGGTTCCAGAGGCAGTTCCAGCCGGGCCACGAAGCCGCCCTGCGGATGGTTATCCAGCACCAGCCCGCCCCCGTGGCGCTCCGCGGCCTTACGGGCAATCGCCAAACCTAGGCCATGGCCCGCCGCCGATTGCCCTGGGGCCCGGTAAAAGGGCTCGCCCAACAGGGCCAGATGCTCGGGTGGGCAGCCTGGGCCGTGGTCCCGCACGCTGATGGCGATGCCCGCCGTACAGGGCTCGGCGCTCAGCTCGATGGGCTGACCGCTCGGGTTGAAGCGCAAGGCATTGCGCAGCAGGTTGTCCACGGCCCGGTCGAGCAGCGAAGGCCAGCCGCGTAGCGCCAGGTTGGGCGCTACCGTCACCCGGACGTGCTGATCCTGCGCCGGGAGGCTGGCGTTCTGGGCAATGCCAGTGAGCAGGGGCTCCAAGGCTACGTTTTCGGCACTGGTTTGTTCGGCGTCCACCCGCGCCAACTCCAGGATTTCACTGATCAAGGCCTCGAGGCGGTCGCATTCGAGGGTAAGCCTTGGCCACAAGCGCTCGCGCTCCTCGGCCCCGGCCCGCTCTGCCAAGGCCAAGGCGATCCGCAATCGGGCCAGAGGCGAACGCAGTTCATGGGAAACGTCCCGTAGCAGTTGGCGTTGGCTGCTGATCAAGCTTTGCAGGCGCGCCCCCATGCGGTTGAAGTCGTTGGCCAGCACGCCGAACTCATCCCGCCGCCCGGCCAGTTGTGCCAGGCTGTGCTGTTGATAGCTGGCCTGGCCCAAGTCATGGACCGCGCCGCGTAGGCGCTGTAAGGGGCGGGTGATCGAAAGCGTTACCAGCAAACTGAACAGTGTCAGCACCACCAAGGCGATGCTCAACGCGCCGATGGGCCAGAACAGGCTCTCGCGGTGCCAGGCTTCGAGTTCAGGGTGGGGAATGCGGTAAATGAACAGGTAGGTCTCACCGCTTTTGGGGCTGGTGTATTCGGCGGTCAAGCGGCGCCAAGGCAGTTGGCGGTCATCCTGGCTTTGTCGCGCCTCGAAGGCTTCGGCGCGGCGAGGAAAGGTACCCGGCACGACCGGCTCGCCAGCCTCGTTGAGCACTTGAGTGTCTACGTGGTAGCGGCGCTTGTGTTGCTCCAGCAGTTGCTCGGCCGCGTCGGCGCCCTGGGCTTCGAAGTGTTCGGTCCAGTGGGCGGCAAAATGCTTGAGCGCCGGGTGCCGGCTCAAGATCCAGGCATCCTGGTTCAATACGTGGCCCATCAGCAGGGACAGGCCCGCTACCAAGGCAATCGCCAGCCAGAAGCTGGCCAAGATCCGCCAGAACAATGAACGCAACGCGGCACCTCTTTAAGTCAACGAAAACACCCGGCCAGGGCGGCCGGGTGTGCATGAGCGTAGCGCTTACTGGGCTTTGCCGTCTTTCTGGGCCTTCCAGGCTTTGAACTCGGCCCATTCGGCGCGGCGCTGGTCCTGCTCTTTGGTCAGCTCATCGAACTGCTTTTGCTGGGCGGGCGTCAGTATCGCCCGGATGTCACTGCGCGTTTTGGCCTGGCTGGCGGTCAAGGCGTCTTGCATGGCTTTTTGTTCAGCGCTAGGCAGTTTGGCCAGATAACGCTCGGTGATTTCATGCCGCTGCTTCATGTGCTCGCCCATCAAGCGGCCCACCTGTTGGCGCTGCTCACGGTCCAGGCCAAGGCTTTCAAATTGGCCAGGGCCGCGCTTGTGCATCATTTCCATGCCAGGGCGCGGGCCTTCGTCAGGGCCATGCACCGGGGCAGGTGGCGCGGCCATGGCCAGGGTGGGCAAGGTGGCCGCGAACAACAGGGCAGTGAGAGTCTTGCGCATGGTAAAGCTCCTTGTTTGGTCGCCGGTCGTTTACCGGATGAGCTCAGTCTACGCAGGCAAGCGTCAAGGGCGGTCAGGGCTGGGTAAAGGGAAGGTAAACCTTGGGTTCGCCTTCGTTCCAAACATTTCGTGGAGCAGCTAGGCTGAGTAGTAATAGCCCCGGCTACGCAAGGCAACGATGCGTGGGCGGCCGTCGGCGTGGGGGCCGATCTTCTTGCGCAGGTTGCTCACGTGCATGTCCAGGCTGCGGTCATAGAGCGTGAGCTTGCGGCCCAGGGCCAGTTGCGCCAGCGCTTGTTTATCCAGCGGCTCACCCGGTTGGCGCAACAGGGCTTCGAGGATGCGGCTCTCCGACAGGGTGAGAGAGATCTCGTGCTGGTCGATGCTGGCCACCCCGCGCACGGCGCTGAACGTAAGGTCGCCTATTTCCAGTTGGCTGGCGCTGGCCACTGGGTGGCTACGGCGCAACACGGCCCGTAGGCGGGCGGTAAGCTCCCGTGGGTCGCAGGGCTTGGCCACATAGTCGTCGGCGCCCAACTCCAGGCCCAGAATCCGGTCCAGCGGCTCGCCTCGCGCTGAAAGCATTACAACCGGCAGCTCGGCGTGTTCGCTGCGCAGTTGTTTTAGCAGCTCCAGGCCACTGCCGTCAGGCAGCATCACGTCCAGCACCACTGCCGCTGGGGCAGCTTGAGCCAATGCCAGGCGCGCGCTTTTGCCGTCATGGCAAGCGCGCACCTCAAAGCCTTCATGGGCCAGCCAACTGCTCAGCAGCTCGCACAGCTCTACGTCGTCGTCGATCAGCAGCAGTTCGCTCATGATGGCTTAGGCACTAGGGAACACTTGCTTGAAAGGCTTGACCAGTACACTGGCATAGACCCCGGCGGCACGGTAAGGGTCTGCCTCGGCCCAAGCCTGAGCGGCCTGTTGAGAGTCGAACTCCGCTACGATCAGGCTGCCGCTAAAGCCCGCCGGGCCCGGCTCAATACTGTCGATGGCCGGGTGCGGCCCGGCCAGTACCAGACGGCCTTCGTTTTGCAGCGCCTGCAGCCGTTCCAGATGCGCGGGGCGGTTAGCCAGGCGCTGTTCCAGCGAGTTTTGCGCATCAGTAGCGATGATTGCATACAGCATGTCAGTCCTCGGTTTTTGGGGTAGACGAAGGCTCGTGCAGGTGTCGCGAGAGGTAGACCCCTTGGCCTATCAGGAAGAGCAGCGTCATGCCCAGGCTGCCGAACACTTTGAAGTCTACCCAGTAGCGCTCGAAGGTAAAGGCCACGAACAGGTTGGCCGCGCCGCATACGATAAAGAATACGATCCAGGCGATGTTCAAGCGGTTCCATATGGCGCTCGGCAGCGTCAAGGCATGGCCCATCATGCGCTGGATAAGCACTTTGTTCCCAATAAAGTGGCTACCCAGGAAGGCGAGGGCGAACAGCCAGTTCACCACCGGGGCTTTCCACTTCAGGAAGGTTTCGCTATGAAAGGCCAGGGTCATGCCCCCAAACACCAGGCACCCGGCCAAGGTCAGCCACTGGCCTTTTTCCAGCCGGCGCTGGCGCAGGAACAGCAGGCCATACACCAGCAGCGAACTGCCGATAAGGAAGGCGGTCGCACTGAAAATACCCCCCACGGCAATGCTGTGACCTGCCAGGTCCAAGGTGCGAGGTTCGGTTTTATAGATGATGAAGAACAGCAATAGCGGAATGAAGTCGATCAGTTGTTTCACAATGGCAGCCAGGCGCGGGATGTGGCGGCATAATAGCAAACCTTCTCGAACTCGAAAGCGCCGCCCATGAATGTTGACCTGCATTGCCACAGTACCGCCTCCGATGGGGCGCTGGCCCCTGCCAGCGTGGTGGCTCGTGCCCATGAGCGGGGCGTTACCTTGTTGGCCCTGACCGACCACGACACCCTTGATGGCCTGCCTGAAGCGCGTAACGCAGCCGCGGCGGTGGGCATGCGCTGGGTAAGCGGGGTGGAAATGTCTTGCACCTGGGGTGGCGCCACTATCCATGTGCTGGGTTATGGCTTCCCTTTGGAAGCGCCGGCCCTGGCCGACACCCTGGAGCAACTGCACGCCGGCCGTTGGCTACGGGCCGAGGAAATCGACCGACGGCTGGCCGCCAAGGGCATGCCCGGCGCATTGGAAGGCGCTCGGGCGATCCAGGCCGCGTTGGGGGATAGCCGTAATGCCCCGGCCCGGCCACACTTTGCGGATTTTCTGGTGCAACAAGGCCACGTGCCAGATCGCCAGACCGCCTTTCGGCGTTGGCTTGGCGCAGGCAAGATCGGCGATGTAAAGCAGCACTGGCCCACCCTGGAGGCTACGGTCACTACCCTGCGCGCGGCCGGGGCTTGGGTCAGCCTGGCACACCCCCTGCACTATGATTTTACCCGTGGCAAGCGTCGGCGCCTGGTGGGCGAGTTTCTCCAGGCAGGCGGCCACGCGCTGGAGGTGGTCAACGGCCTCCAGGCAGATGAACAAACAGGCACCCTGGCAATCCTGACCCGGGAATTTGGCATGCTGGCCAGCGCCGGCAGCGATTTTCACGGGCCGGGCAACTGGGGCGACATCGGCAGTTACCGCGCTTTGCCGGAGGATCTGCCACCGTTATGGGAGCGTTTCCGTGATGACCGCGCAGGCCTACCAGCAAGGATATGACGTGAGCCAGTTCTTTCAGATTCACCCGCAAAACCCCCAGGCGCGCCTGATCAAGCAGGCGGTGGACATTATCCGCTCCGGCGGCGTGGTGGTGTACCCCACCGATTCTTCTTACGCGGTGGGCTGTCGCATCGGTGAGAAAAGCGCCATCGAGCGGGTACGCCGCCTGCGCCAGTTGGACGACCGCCACAACTTCACCCTGTTGTGCCGCGACCTGTCGCAACTGGGGTTATTTGCCAAGGTAGATACCGCTGCGTTCAGGTTGCTCAAGGCCCATACCCCCGGGCCTTACACCTTTATTCTCGATGCCACCCGGGAAGTGCCGCGCCTGTTGCTGCACCCCAAGCGGCGTACCATCGGCCTGCGAGTACCGGCCCACCCCATCGCTCAAGCCCTGCTTGAAAACCTGGGCGAGCCGTTGATGAGCGTGAGCCTGGTAATGCCTGGCGAGGACGAACCGTTGAGCGACCCGGAAGAAATGCGCGAGCGCCTTGAGCATCATGTAGACCTGGTGATTGATGGCGGCCCCGGTGGCGGTTCGGCTTCAACCGTTGTAGACCTCAGCGGTGCCGAACCGCAGATCATCCGGGAAGGCTGCGGCGACCCTTCGCCCTTCTTGGCGGGCCCATGACCGAGCTAGCCCAGACGCTCCCACTACAGGAGGAAAGCAGCCAGCTTCAATTGGCGTTGGTCTATGGCAATGCCTTCACCGAGGTGCCGCAGGATCTATACATCCCGCCGGATGCCTTGGAGGTGTTTCTGGAGGCCTTCGAGGGGCCGCTGGACCTGCTGCTGTATTTGATTCGCAAGCAAAACATCGACGTGCTGGATATCCCGGTGGCGGAAATCACCCGTCAGTACATGACGTATGTGGAGCTGATGAAAACCATCCGCCTGGAGTTGGCCGCCGAGTACCTGGTGATGGCGGCCATGCTGGCGGAAATCAAATCCCGCATGCTGTTGCCCCGTTCAGCCGAGGTAGAGGAAGAAGAGGGCGACCCACGGGCCGAACTGATTCGCCGCCTGCAGGAGTACGAGCGCTTCAAGGCCGCCGCCGAAGGCATTGATGGGCTGCCCCGGGTAGGGCGCGAGATCGTGGTGCCACAGCTGGACGCCCCCCAGGCCAAGGCTCGGCGGTTGCTGCCGGATGTGGCCTTGGAAGACGTGCTGCTGGCCATGGCCGAGGTGATGCGCCGCAATGACCTGTTCGAAAGCCACCAGGTCAGCCGCGAGGCGCTCTCTACCCGCGAGCGCATGAGCGAAGTGCTGGAAAGGCTCAAAGGCGGCGGTTTCGTGGCCTTCGGCGAGTTGTTCGCGGCCCACGAGGGCAAGCTTGGCGTGGTGGTGACCTTTATGGCGATTCTCGAACTTGTGAAGGAATCTTTGATCGAGCTGGTGCAAAATGAGCCCTTTGCCGCCATCCATGTTCGGCTGCGCGGTGAGTGACGAGCTGTAGGCATTCATGAACCTTAACGAACCCCGCGACCTGGCCCCCCTGCTGGAGGCCTTCCTGTTGGCTTCTGGCAAGCCGCAAAGCCTCGATCGCCTGTATGAATTGTTCGAGGAAGCCGAGCGGCCAGGCCCCACGGTTTTTCGCAAGGCCTTGGAGCTGCTGCGTAAATCCTGTGACAACCGCGCGTTTGAACTGATAGAGGTGGCCTCCGGTTACCGGCTGCAAATCCGCGAGCGCTATGCCCCCTGGGTGGGGCGGTTGTGGGAAGAGCGCCCCCAGCGGTATTCCAGGGCATTGCTGGAAACCTTGGCGCTGATCGCGTACCGCCAGCCCATCACCCGGGGTGAGATCGAAGACGTGCGGGGCGTGGCGGTCAACAGCAACATCGTCAAAACCCTGCTCGAACGCGAGTGGATTCGTGTGGTGGGCCATCGCGAGGTGCCCGGCCGCCCGGCCATGTTCGCCACCACCAAGGCGTTTCTGGACCACTTCAACCTCAAGAACCTGGACGAGCTGCCACCGCTGGCGGACCTGCGCGAGCTGGAACCGCGCCCAATGCCCGAGGACGATGACCTGCCGATTCCGGCGCGCTTGCAAGCTCTGGCCGATGCCAGCGGTGGTGAAGAGGGTGAAGGTACGCCTGTGCCTGCAAGCGAAGAGACCAGCTTCCGCAGCTTGCTGCTAGAGCTGGACGACATGGAAGCCAACCTTAAGACCGACTTCGACGACCTGCGCCAGCCAGAGACCGCTGCACCGGAAGGGGCCGAGCCAGCACTGGAAGGCCCACCACCCAAGGACGATCCACAACCCTGACGCGCTGGTCGCTTGCTACCAAGCGCCCCGTGCAAGCTGGCGCCAGAGCGCGTATGATGCGCGCCCTTCGACGAGCACTTCGGCCCTGGCCGCCGTGTCATCAACTCACCGGGAGGTGCCAACCATGAATGAACACGAACTCGATTCCGCGGACGCCCCGCTGCCCCCCGCGGGCGAAAAACTCCAGAAAGTCCTCGCCCGCATTGGCGTGGGCTCGCGCCGCGACGTAGAGGCCTGGATCGGCGAAGGCCGGATCAAGGTCAACGGCAAGGTCGCGACCCTTGGCCTGCGTGTGGACCTGCATGACGCCATTAGCGTCGATGGCAAGCTGATCAAGCGTGAAGAGGCCGCCGAAACGGTGCGCCGGGTGATCATCTACAACAAGCCAGACGGCGAAATCTGCACCCGTGACGACCCTGAGGGCCGCCCTACGGTGTTCGACCGCCTGCCACGCCCCCGTGAAGGCCGCTGGATCAACATTGGCCGGCTGGACATCAACACCACCGGTTTGCTGATGTTCACCACCGATGGCGAGCTGGCCAACCGTTTGATGCACCCCTCTTATGAGATGGACCGCGAGTACGCAGTGCGCGTGCGCGGTGAAGTGGACGATGACATGATCGCCCGCCTCAAAGAGGGCGTGGTGCTCGAAGACGGCCCGGCGAAGTTCACCGATATCCAGCAGGCCCCAGGCGGTGAAGGCTTTAACCACTGGTACCACTGCGTGGTGATGGAAGGCCGCAACCGCGAAGTACGCCGGTTGTGGGAATCCCAAGGGTTGGTCGTCAGCCGCCTCAAGCGCGTGCGCTTCGGCCCGGTGTTCCTCAATTCGGACCTGCCCATGGGCCGCTGGCGCGAACTGGGCCAGCATGAAGTGGACGTACTCAGTGCCGAAGTAGGCTTAACGCCTGTGGCTATGCCGGTACAAACCGCCAAGGCCAAGGAAAAACTCGAGCGTATGCAGCGCAAATCCGCACGGCCCCTGGGCCGTAATGAACGGGTTCGCCAGGTTCGCCCTGCCCAGGACGCCGGTGATGAGCGTGCTCCACGGGCCAGCCGTGAAGAGCAGCGCCCGCGGCCAGCAGCGCCCCGTGGTTCGGTAGTGGCCGAGCGGCCGAGCGAAGTGCGCGGTGGCGCTGGGCGCCCAGGCAAGGGCCAACCCAAAGGCGCCCCTAGCGGCGCGCCAAAACGTACCCGTGATGGCGCGCCCGGTACGCGCCCAGGCAAGTCGCCCAAGCGTTGATTCAAGGTATGAGCATGAACCCCCGGTCAGCGCCTAACGGCAGTTTCCAACGCGGCCTGAAAAACCGCCATATCCAACTGATCGCGCTGGGTGGGGCGATCGGCACCGGGTTGTTCCTGGGCTCGGCGGGGGTGCTCAAGAGCGCCGGCCCGTCGATGATCCTGGGCTATGCCCTGTGCGGCCTTATTGCCTTCCTGATCATGCGGCAATTGGGCGAGATGATCGTCGAAGAGCCGGTGGCAGGCTCCTTCAGCCACTTCGCCCACACTTACTGGGGCGGTTTCGCCGGGTTCCTCTCTGGCTGGAACTGCTGGTTGCTTTATACCCTGGTGGGTATGTCTGAGCTTACGGCTGTGGGCAAGTACATTCAGTACTGGTGGCCTGAAATCCCCACCTGGGTATCGGCCGCGGGCTTCTTCGCCCTGGTTACCTTGGTGAACCTGGCCAATGTGCGGGTGTTCGGGGAAGCGGAATTCTGCTTCGCCATTATCAAGGTAGTGGCGGTGGTGGGCATGATCGGCCTGGGCAGCTACCTGCTGGTGTCCGGCCAGGGTGGGCCGCAGGCCAGCATCACCCACCTGTGGGACCACGGCGGGTTCTTCCCCAACGGCGTGCGGGGGCTGGTAATGGCCTTGGCCTTGATCATGTTCTCTTTCGGCGGGCTGGAAATGCTCGGCTTTACCGCCGCCGAGGCTGACCGGCCACGGGAGGTGATCCCGCGGGCGATCAATCAGGTGATCTGGCGCATTCTGATTTTCTATGTGGGTGCCCTGGTGGTACTGCTGGCCTTGATCCCTTGGGACAGCCTGCTGGCGACCCTTGGCAGTAGCGGCGATGCCTATAGCGCCAGCCCCTTCGTGCAGGTATTCGCCATGCTCGGCAGCGGCACGGCGGCGCATTTGTTGAACTTCGTGGTGCTTACCGCCGCAGTGTCGGTGTACAACAGCGGCGCCTATTGCAACGGGCGCATGCTGGTGGGCATGGCCGAGCAGGGCGATGCACCGGCGGCCCTGGCCCGGGTGGACCGGCGCGGCGTGCCGGTGGTGGCTATCCTGGCCTCGGCGGTGGTCACCGCGGTCACGGTGCTGCTCAACTACGTGATGCCCCAGGATGCGCTGGAATTGTTGATGGCCCTGGTGGTCGCCACGCTGGTTATCAATTGGGCCATGATCAGTTGGTCGCACCTAAAATTCCGTAGGCACCTGGTGCGCGAAGGCCGACAGCCGTTGTTCAAGGCCGTGGCCTACCCCCTGGGCAACTACCTATGCCTGGCCTTCGTAGTGGTTATTCTCGCAGTGATGTGGACCACTGGCATGCAGGTGCCGGTGCTGGCGATCCCTGCCTGGTTGGTGGTTTCGCGGGTGCTGTACCGTTTGAAGCGCACCTCGGCCAGGCCAGGCCAGTAAACCCTGTTCGCAGGCTGGCGCCAGCTTCTACCGGCGCGGCCTGCTTCACCTCTCCACAGGGCGCGCCACATGCCTTCGTTACCCCGCTCCATGCCCCTTACACTGCAAATCGTCTCCATCGTGGCCTTTACCTTTATCGGTTACCTGAACATCGGTATCCCGCTGGCGGTGCTGCCAGGCTTCGTGCACACGGGCCTGGGCTATGGCGCGGTCATCGCCGGGCTTGTGATCAGCGTGCAGTACCTGGCAACCCTGCTCAGCCGGCCCTACGCCAGCCGCATTATTGATAACCGGGGTAGCAAGCTAGCGGTGATCTATGGCTTGAGCGGCTGTGGCGCCAGTGGGCTGTTCATGCTGCTGGCGGCGTGGCTTCAGGCGTGGCCGGCATGGAGCCTGGGGTGCCTGTTCGTAGGGCGCGTGGTGCTTGGGGCCGCGGAAAGCCTGGTGGGCTCTGGGGCCATCGGCTGGGGAATCGGCCGGGTAGGGGCAGCCAATACGGCCAAGGTTATTTCCTGGAACGGCATCGCCAGCTACGGCGCCTTGGCCATTGGCGCCCCTGGCGGCGTGTGGTTGGCTCAGCAACTGGGGTTGTGGAGCATCGGGGTCACGGTGATGCTGCTCTGCGCGCTGGGCGTGGCCCTGGCACGGCCCAAGCTGCCGGCGCCGGTGCTCAGCGGCGAACGCTTGCCCTTCCTGCATGTGCTGGGGCGGGTATTCCCCCATGGCTGCGGCTTGGCCCTGGGCGGGATTGGCTTTGGCACCATCGCTACCTTCATTACCCTGTATTACGCCGACCAACGTTGGGATAACGCAGCGTTGTGCCTGTCGTTGTTCGGTGCGTGCTTTATCTGCGCACGGTTGTTGTTTGGCGGAATGATCAACCGCCTGGGTGGTTTTCGGGTGGCCATCGTGTGTTTGGGTGTCGAGACCTTGGGCTTGTTGCTCCTGTGGCTGGCGCCTGGGGTAGAACTGGCCATGGCTGGGGCGGCCTTGACGGGGTTTGGCTTCTCGCTGGTGTTCCCCGCGTTAGGCGTAGAAGCGGTGAACCTGGTGCCGGCGACCAGCCGTGGCGCGGCGGTGGGTGCTTATTCGCTGTTCGTGGACCTCTCCCTGGGCTTGACCGGGCCGGTGGCGGGTGCGGTGGCGTCGGGGTTTGGGTTTGCGTCTATCTTTTTGTTCGCCGCCTTTGCGGCGGCTGCTGGGTTGTTGCTTAGCCTGCGGTTATACCGGCATAACCAGCGGGCGCTTCGGCGTTCGGATGGGGTGGTTTAGAGCAGCTACAGACATAGGGTGGTCCACTGGTGGGACCAAGCAATGCCTGGGGACAGATTGCCCCGATCTTTGCATTGAGGCACTCCAAGCCATGAACGACCAGAAGAACGCCTTAGAAAATTTGATACGCCAAAAGCCTACATAAACTGATCATTTCTGGTCGATTCTCATTGCTGGGGTGTAGCTGTTCGGCTACGATTTGTGCGTGCGATGAGATCGAGAAGGAAGACAGACAATGAGAGAGTTGAAGGTTTTCGAAGCTTCTGACTATCTGAACAACGATGAGGAAATTGCCGAGTTTCTGAGCATTTCCTTGGCAGACCCAAACCCTGACGTTTTCCTCAGAGCTTTGCAGGAAGTCGCCAAGGCGCGTGGAATGAGCCAGCTTGCCCGCGACTCAGGCATCAACCGTGAATCGTTGTACAAAGCTCTGGCACCGGGTGCAAAACCAAGGTATGACACGGTTTTGAAGGTGATGAGTGCGTTAGGCGTGAAGCTGATGGCTCAACACGTATAGAAAAGGAGCCGATTCAGTTCTCAGGCCTCCCCTGGTCCCATAGTCTCAGGCCGGGACGAGTTCTTATACTTCACGGCCAACCCCCTCCACACCACCTTGCCAATACCCACCCGCGCCAAATCGTTGTAGTGTTCAACAAAGCCAGTGCCGGTGTGTCACGCCCGATCTAGCCAGGTTACTACCATTGTCCAATGGTTGCGCCAGGCCCGCTTGACGTACAACGCACCCCTACAAGAACAACGATTGCTCCAGAGGAACATAATGATGAGTGCGGCTTCCCTGTACCCGGTTCGGCCCGAGGTGAAAGAACATACCCTCACCGACGAGGCCACCTACAAGGCCATGTACCAGCAATCGGTGGTCAACCCCGATGGCTTTTGGCGTGAGCAGGCTCAGCGCCTGGACTGGATCAAGCCCTTCGACAAGGTCAAGCAAACCTCCTTCGACGACCATCGCGTGGACATCAAGTGGTTTGCCGATGGCACCCTCAACGTGGCTTACAACTGCCTGGACCGCCACCTGGAAACCCGTGGCGACCAGCCGGCGATCATCTGGGAAGGGGACGACCCGTCCGAAAGCCGCACCATTACTTATCGTGAATTGCACGAAGAAGTCTGCAAGTTCGCCAACGCCCTGCGTGGCCAGGACGTGCACCGGGGCGATGTGGTTACCCTGTACATGCCAATGATCCCCGAGGCGGTGGTGGCCATGTTGGCGTGCGCGCGCATTGGCGCCATTCATTCGGTGGTGTTCGGTGGCTTCTCTCCAGAAGCCTTGGCTGGGCGCATTATCGACTGCAAATCCAAGGTAGTGATTACCGCCGACGAAGGCATTCGTGGCGGCAAAAAAACCGCCTTGAAGAACAACGTGGACCGAGCCCTCACTAACCCTGAAACCAGCAGCGTGCAAAAGGTCATCGTGTGCAAGCGCACCGGTGGCGAGATCGAATGGAACCGCCACCGGGACATTTGGTACCACGCCTTGCTGGAAGTGGCCGGCAGTACCTGCGCGCCGAAGGAAATGGGTGCCGAGGAAGCGCTGTTTATCCTGTATACCTCTGGCTCCACCGGCAAGCCCAAGGGCGTGTTGCACACCAGTGCCGGTTACCTGTTGTACGCGGCCCTTACCCATGAGCGGGTATTCGATTACCGCCCCGGTGAGGTCTACTGGTGCACCGCCGACGTAGGCTGGGTAACCGGGCATAGTTATATCGTGTATGGCCCGCTGGCCAATGGTGCTACCACCTTGCTGTTTGAGGGCGTGCCCAACTACCCGGACATCACCCGTGTGTCGAAAATCATCGACAAGCACAAGGTGAACATCCTCTACACCGCGCCTACCGCCATTCGCGCCATGATGGCAGAAGGCACTGCGGCGGTCGAAGGCGCCGACGGGTCCAGCTTGCGCCTGCTCGGCTCGGTGGGCGAACCCATCAACCCTGAAGCCTGGAACTGGTATTACAAAACCGTGGGCAAGGAACGTTGCCCCATCGTCGATACTTGGTGGCAAACCGAAACGGGTGGGGTGCTAATCAGCCCCTTGCCCGGTGCCATTGGCCTCAAGCCTGGCTCGGCCACCAAACCCTTCTTCGGGGTGATACCGGCGCTAGTGGACAACCTGGGCAACCTGATCGACGGCGCGGCCGAGGGCAACTTGGTGATACTTGACTCCTGGCCTGGGCAGGCGCGCTCGTTGTACGGCGACCATGACCGCTTCGTTGACACCTACTTCAAGACCTTCCGTGGCATGTACTTCACCGGCGACGGTGCCCGCCGCGACGAAGACGGCTACTACTGGATCACCGGCCGGGTGGATGACGTACTCAACGTATCCGGCCACCGCATGGGCACGGCGGAAATCGAAAGCGCCATGGTCGCCCATCCAAAGGTCGCCGAGGCCGCCGTAGTGGGGGTGCCTCATGACATCAAAGGGCAGGGGATCTATGTCTATGTCACCCTCAACCAGGGTGAAGAGCCCAGTGAAGCCTTGCGCCAAGAATTGAAGAACTGGGTGCGTAAGGAAATCGGCCCCATTGCCTCGCCCGACGTGATCCAGTGGGCCCCGGGCCTGCCCAAAACCCGCTCGGGCAAGATCATGCGGCGCATCCTGCGCAAGATCGCCACGGCTGAATACGGCGCGCTGGGGGATATCTCGACCCTGGCGGACCCTGGCGTGGTGCAGCACTTGATCGACACTCACCGGCAGATGGTCGCCGCCTGAGGCGGGCCGTTTATCGAGCCCCGCTTAGGCGGGGCTTTTGCTGTGTGGAAACAAAACCGGTGTTACCGGATAATGCGCCGCTGAAACCTTGGGGACCACTGCGCCCTCAAGGGGAGGTTAAGCCTGGGCCTGTGATTCCCCCTTAACCGCTCTATGGCTAGATACTCAATAAAAGGGCAGGGACGTTGCAGTGTTTCTGGTTTGAATAATGACGGTTGATCAATCTCCCGGGCGCCTGTCAATAGCTGGCATTAGCATTGCGGGTCGTTCTGTAACTTGTTGTCGCATTGTGGAAATTTCCCGCAACCGCTCACCGCTAAAATGCCCCCCACTCGCTT
This sequence comes from Pseudomonas artemisiae, assembly GCF_057128685.1. Classification (NCBI taxonomy): domain Bacteria; kingdom Pseudomonadati; phylum Pseudomonadota; class Gammaproteobacteria; order Pseudomonadales; family Pseudomonadaceae; genus Pseudomonas; species Pseudomonas artemisiae. Next base: position 53,303 of record NZ_JBSKHS010000008.1, on the reverse strand, counting down.
CCGCACCGGTGGCGCGATTTATCCTTGTCGGCGTTCAGGTATCCTGCTGCGCTGTCAATCCGATGGAGTATCCCTCATGAAGAAGCTTGCACTGTTTGGTGCCCTGGCGCTGTCCGTGCTGTCCTTTACCGCCGCGGCCGATGACAAGCCGATGAAGATCGGTATCGAGGCAGCCTACCCACCCTTCGCGTCGAAGGCGCCGGACGGCAGCATCGTTGGCTTCGACTACGACATCGGTAATGCGTTGTGCGCCGAGATGAAGGTCAAGTGCGTATGGGTGGAGCAAGAGTTCGATGGCCTGATCCCCGCGCTGAAAGTGCGTAAGATCGACGCCATCCTCTCGTCCATGTCCATCACCGATGAGCGCAAGAAGTCGGTGGACTTCACCAATAAGTACTACAACTCCCCCGCGCGGCTGGTCATGAAGGAGGGCTTTACCCTGGATGACAGCCTTGCCTCGCTCAAGGGCAAGAACATCGGCGTTCAGCGCGGCTCGATTCACGAGCGCTTCGCCAACGAGGTACTCAAGGGCAAGGGCGTTGAAGTGAAACCTTACAGCTCTCAGAACGAGATCTACCTGGACCTGGCCGCGGGCCGCCTCGACGGCACCCTGGCGGACTCCACTCTGCTGCAGGATGGTTTCCTCAAGACCGACTCGGGCAAGGGCTTCGCCTTCGCGGGGCCGGTGTTCAACGACGTGAACTACTTCGGCAACGGCATGGGCATTGCCGTGCGCAAGAACGACAAGGCCAATCTGGATCGCCTCAACGCAGCCATCGCGGCGATCCGCGCCAATGGCACGTACAAGCAGATCCAGGACAAGTACTTCGACTTCGACATCTACGGCCAGTAAGGTCGCCTTTGCGCCGGACAGGGGCCGAACGCGGCCCCGCTTCGTTTAATTCGCCCCTAGCGCACGCACACCCCGGTAACGGAGGCGCTGCGCACGTTCACTCTGAAGGCTTGCGAGCATGTTGAAAGGCTACGGCGAGGTCATCCTCGAGGGGGTCGGCCTGACCCTGCAATTGGCGCTCTCGTCCATGGCACTGGCAATCATTCTGGGGCTGCTGGGCGCGGCATTGCGCTTGTCACCGATCCGGGCGCTGGCCTGGCTGGGCGAGCTGTATTCCACGGTGATTCGCGGCATTCCTGACCTGGTGTTGATTCTGCTGATTTTCTATGGGGGCCAAGACCTGCTCAATCGGGTAGCGCCGCTGTTGGGCCATGACGACTATATCGACCTCAACCCCCTGATGACCGGGATCTTTACCCTGGGCTTTATCTTTGGCGCCTACCTGTCGGAAACCTTCCGTGGTGCCTTTATGGGTATTCCCCAGGGCCAGGCCGAGGCGGGCATGGCCTATGGCATGAGCAGCCTGCAGATTTTCTTTCGGGTGCTGGTGCCGCAGATGATCCGCCTGGCGATCCCCGGCTTTACCAACAACTGGCTGGTACTGACCAAGGCTACCGCCCTGATCTCGGTGGTGGGCCTGCAAGACATGATGTTCAAGGCCAAACAGGCCGCGGACGCCACCCGTGAGCCCTTTACCTTTTACCTGGCGGTAGCGGGCCTCTACCTGCTGGTCACCACGGTGTCGCTGCTGTTGCTCAAGTGGCTGGAACGGCGTTACTCGGTCGGGGTAAGGACGGCAGAACTATGATGTTCGACTACACGGTGATCCAGTCGAGCTGGCCGCTGTATTGGGCCGGGTTGCTGGAAACCCTCAAGCTGCTGGCCATCTCGTTGCTGTTCGGCCTGCTGGCGGCCGTACCCTTGGCGTTGATGCGGGTATCGCGCAACCGTGCGGTCAACGCCCTGGCCTGGACCTACACCTACGTGATTCGCGGCACGCCCATGCTGGTGCAACTGTTCCTGATCTACTACGGCCTGGCGCAGTTCGCCGTGGTCCGCGAGAGCGTGCTGTGGCCCTGGCTGTCCAGCGCCACCTTCTGCGCGTGCCTGGCTTTTGCTATCAATACCAGCGCCTATACCGCCGAAATCATTGCTGGCAGCCTGCGCGCCACGCCCCATGGGGAGATCGAAGCGGCCCGCGCCATGGGCATGTCCCAGGCCTTGATGTACCGCCGCATACTCTTCCCCTCGGCGATGCGCCGGGCGCTGCCGCAATACAGCAACGAAGTGATCATGATGCTGCAAACCACCAGCCTGGCGTCCATCGTGACCCTGATGGACATCACTGGCGCGGCGCGTGCGGTCAATGCCCAGTACTACCTGCCCTTCGAGGCCTATATCACCGCCGGGGTGATCTACCTGTGCCTGACCTTCCTTTTGGTTCAGCTGTTCAAGCGCGCTGAGCGTCGCTGGCTGGGCTACCTGGCGCCACGCAAGGGTTGACCGTATTCGCGGGCGGCCCCAGTGGCCGCCTGGCCTTATTTCAGAGAACCGACCATGAACAAACTGGAAGTACAGGACCTGCACAAGCGCTACGGCAGCCATGAAGTGCTCAAGGGGGTGAACCTTGCCGCCAAGGCTGGCGATGTGATCAGCATCATCGGCTCCAGTGGCTCGGGCAAAAGCACTTTCCTGCGTTGTATCAATTTGCTGGAGCAGCCGTGGTCTGGGCGTATCTCGCTCAACAACGAGGCCCTGACACTGGTGCCCAACAAGGGTGGCGGGCTTAAGGCGGGCGATCCCAAACAACTGCAGCGCATGCGCTCGCGCCTGGCCATGGTGTTCCAGCACTTTAATTTGTGGTCCCACATGACCGCGTTGCAGAACGTGATGGAAGCGCCGGTGCATGTGCTGGGCATGAGCAAAAAAGACGCCCAGGCAAAAGCCGAGCATTATTTGGCCAAGGTTGGCGTAACCCATCGCAAGGATGCTTACCCCGGGCATATGTCCGGTGGCGAGCAGCAGCGGGTGGCCATTGCCCGCGCATTGGCGATGGAGCCGGAGGTCATGTTGTTCGATGAGCCCACCTCGGCGCTGGACCCTGAATTGGTAGGCGATGTACTCAAGGTGATGCAGGCCCTGGCCCAGGAAGGCCGTACCATGGTGGTGGTTACCCACGAAATGGGCTTTGCCCGTGAAGTGTCCAACCAGGTGGTGTTCCTGCATAAGGGCTTGGTGGAAGAATGCGGTAACCCCCGTGACGTGTTGGCCAATCCCAGCTCGGACAGGTTGCGCCAGTTCCTCTCGGGTAGTCTTAAATAAGCGGGCCCAGGCGCTATAGCCTGGGGTGTCGCGATCGCCGCATTTTCGTTTGCAAAGGTATCAATACCCAACATGACCGCCCAGCGTATCGGCTTTCTTATTTGGCCCGGCACCAAGGCGCTGACCCTGGCCTTGGCCGAGGAAGCCTTGAGCGTCGCACGAAAGGTGCACCCCGACGCTATTTACGAGCCGCTGTTTTTGCACGCCGAAGCGCCCCAGGGCGGTGCCTGGCAGCTGCCGGGCGAACTTTGGACGGGGCGCCTGGAAGGGTGTCAAAAGCTGTTTCTGGTGGCCGATGAGCCGCCCACGGCGCTATCTCCAGCCCTGACCAGCGCCCTCAAGCAGCTGGTGCGCGCCGGCGGTGTGATTGGCGGGCTGTCGGCGGGCATTTACCCCTTGGCCCAATTGGGTTTGCTCGATGGCTATCGCGCCTCGGTACACTGGCGTTGGCAGGATGATTTCAGTGAGCGCTACCCCAAGGTGATCGCCACCAGCCACCTGTTCGACTGCGACCGTGATCGGCTCACCGCCTGTGGCGGCCTGGCCGTGCTGGACCTGATGCTGGCGCTGCTGGCTCGGGACCACGGCGCGGAACTGGCCGGGGCGGTGTCTGAAGAGTTGGTGGTGGAACGTATTCGTGAAGGCGGCGAGCGCCAGCGCATTCCGTTGCAGAACCGCTTGGGCTCCAGTCACCCCAAGCTCACCCAGGCGGTGCTGCTGATGGAAGCCAATATCGAAGAGCCGCTGACCACGGACGAGATCGCCCAGCATGTGTGCGTATCCCGGCGCCAGTTGGAGCGGATTTTCAAGCAGTACCTGAACCGGGTGCCGAGCCAGTATTACCTGGAGCTGCGCCTGAACAAGGCTCGGCAAATGCTGATGCAAACCAGCAAATCCATTATCCAGATCGGGCTTTCCTGCGGTTTTTCGTCAGGGCCGCACTTTTCCAGTGCCTACCGTAACTTCTTCGGCGCCACCCCGAGGGAAGACCGCAATCAGCGCCGCACCGGCAGCCCCTTTGAACTGGCGCCTGTGTCGGCGGAGCGCGGGTAGGCTGTTACGGTGGTATCTATCCGTTATGCAGGGTTCGCCAGCTTTGCTGGCTCCTACAACACGCGCTTGCTCTCTACGAAAGCCTGCCGGCACCTTACACTGCTTTAAATTGACGCTATATGTCGCATTGCTGAAAACCCCGGTTTTGCGGGGGTTGTCGCTGTAATAAGTTGTCGCTTGGGGGCAAGGCCAAGGGCACACCCCTCTTTACAATCCATGACGCCAGCCATGTCGCGCTGGCGCCCGCTTCAGGAGACGCTGATGTCCGCTGATCACGCCCAGGTGCAACGCGCCGATTTCGACCAGGTAATGGTCCCCAACTATGCCCCAGCGGGTTTCATTCCCGTGCGCGGGGCAGGCTCCCGTGTCTGGGACCAGGCGGGGCGCGAGCTGATCGACTTCTCCGGCGGCATCGCCGTCAATGTGCTGGGCCACGCGCACCCGGCGCTGGTGGGGGCGCTCACCGAACAGGCCAACAAGCTATGGCATGTGTCCAACGTGTTCACCAATGAGCCGGCCTTGCGCCTGGCCAAGAAGCTGGTAGCGGCTACCTTTGCCGACCGGGCGTTTTTCTGTAACTCCGGCGCCGAGGCCAACGAGGCCTGCTTTAAGCTGGCCCGGCGCGTTGCCCACGATAACTTCGGCCCAGAAAAGCACGAGATCATCGCCGCGGTTAACAGCTTCCATGGGCGCACCCTGTTCACGGTGAGCGTGGGCGGGCAGCCTAAGTACTCCGACGGCTTCGGTCCCAAGATCGAAGGCATCACCCATGTGCCGTATAACGACTTGCAAGCCCTCAAAGCCGCCATCTCAGATAAAACCTGCGCGGTGGTGCTGGAGCCGATTCAGGGCGAAGGCGGGGTATTGCCGGCCGATCGTGCCTACCTTGAAGGCGCCCGTGCCCTGTGCGACCAGCACAACGCCCTGTTGGTATTCGACGAGGTGCAAAGCGGCATGGGCCGCAGTGGCAAGTTGTTCGCCTATATGCAATACGGCGTGACCCCAGACATCCTGTCCAGTGCCAAGAGCCTGGGCGGTGGGTTCCCCATCGGCGCCATGCTAACGACCGAAACGCTCGCCAAGCACTTGAGCGTGGGCGTGCACGGCACGACCTATGGCGGTAACCCCCTGGCCTGCGCCGTGGCCGAAGCGGTGGTGGACGTGATCAATACCCCGGAAGTACTCCAAGGCGTAGACGCCCGCCACCAGCGCTTTGCCGAGCGCCTGCGCGCCATCGGCGAGCGCTACCAGGTCTTTACCGAAGTGCGCGGCATGGGCCTGCTGATTGGTTGCGTGCTGAGCGACGCCTGGAAGGGCAAGGCCAAGGACTTTTTCAACGCCGCCGAGCGTCATGACCTGATGATTCTTCAGGCCGGGCCAGACGTGGTGCGCTTCGCGCCGAGCCTGGTGATCGACCTGGTAGACATCGACGAAGGCCTGGACCGCTTCGAGCGCGCCGTGGCGCAGCTGACCCAGGCCTAACTGCTCAACCCGGGGCCTGCCGTTGGGTTGGCCCTCAGGTTTAATTTCTTATTCGAAGGAGTGGCACCATGCTGGTGATGCGCCCTGCGCAAATGGCTGACTTGGACGAGGTGCAACGGCTCGCCGCGGACAGCCCGATCGGTGTCACTTCGCTGCCCGACGACCTGGAGCGCCTGCGCGACAAGATCGTTGCCTCTGAGGCGTCCTTCGCCGCCGAGGTCAGTTTCAACGGCGAGGAGAGTTATTTCTTCGTCCTGGAAGACACCGCACAGGGCACCCTGGTGGGGTGTTCGGCCATCGTTGCCTCGGCAGGGTATTCAGAGCCCTTTTACAGCTTTCGCAACGAGACCTTCGTGCATGCGTCCCGTGAGCTGAAGATCCATAACAAGATTCACGTCCTTTCCCAGTGCCATGACCTAACTGGCAATAGCCTGCTCACCAGTTTCTATGTGCGCCCAGAATGGGTAGCCACGCCGTGGGCAGAGCTCAATTCCCGCGCCCGCTTGCTGTTCATGGCCAATCACCCAGGGCGGTTCGCCGACTCTGTGGTGACCGAGATCGTGGGCTATAGCGACGAACAGGGCGATTCACCGTTCTGGGATGCCATTGGGCGCAACTTCTTCGACATCAACTACGCCGCCGCCGAGCGCCTGTGTGGGCTTAAAAGCCGCACGTTCCTGGCTGAGCTGATGCCCCATTACCCGATCTACGTACCCCTGTTGCCAGACGCCGCCCAGGAAGCCATGGGTCAGGTTCACCCCAGGGCGCAGATCACTTTCGACATTCTGATGCGCGAAGGCTTCGAGACCGAGCACTACATCGACATTTTCGATGGCGGCCCCACGCTGCATGCGCGGGTGTCCAACATCCGCTCCATCGCCAACAGCCGCGTGGTGCCGGTGCGCATCGATGACACCTGCAAGGGCGGGCGCCCCTACCTGATAGCCAATGGTCATTTGCAGGACTACCGCGCGGCATTGCTGGAACTGGACTGGGCCCCTGGCAAGCCAGTCAGCTTGCCCGCCGCGGTGGCCGAGCGCCTGGGCGTGGCCGAAGGCGCCAGCGTGCGCCTGGTAGCCGTGTAACAGGTGCTTCGCCCGGTGAAGATTGTGGCGCCTGAAGGCGCCCTCGAGGAGTTAGCATGATTGTTCGTCCCGTACGCAGCAGCGACCTGAGCGCGCTGATCGACCTGGCCCGAGGCACCGGCCCCGGCCTTACCACGCTGCCCGCCAATGAAGAGCGTTTGAGCCACCGCGTGGAGTGGGCCGAGAAAACCTTCCGGGGCCAGGCCGAGCGGGGCGATACCGACTACCTGTTCGTACTGGAAAACGACGACGGCACCGTAGTGGGTACGTCCGCTATCGCAGGCGCCGTGGGCCAACGCGAGCCCTGGTACAACTACCGGGTAGGGTTGACCGTCAGTGCCTCCAAAGAGCTGAACATCTACCGTGAAGTGCCCACGCTGTTCTTGGCCAATGACCTGACCGGTAATTCCGAACTCTGCTCGCTGTTCCTGCGCGACGACATGCGCAACGGCCTTAACGGTCGCCTGCTGGCCAAGGCGCGCTTGTTGTTTATGGCCGAGTTCACCGGCCTGTTCGGCGCCAAAGTGATCGCCGAGTTACGCGGCATTTCCGACGCCAACGGCCGCTCGCCGTTCTGGGAAAGCCTGGGCCGCTACTTCTTCAAGATGGAATTCAGCCAGGCCGATTACCTGACCGGGGTGGGCAACCGCGCCTTTATCGCCGAGTTGATGCCTAAGTTTCCGCTGTATACGTGCTTTCTTACCGAAGCGGCGCGCGAAGTGATCGGCAAGGTTCACCCTGATACCGAGCCGGCCTTGGCAATGCTGCGCGCCGAGGGCTTTGATTACCGGGGTTATGTGGACATTTTCGACGCAGGCCCGGCAGTGGAATGCGAAGTGGCGAAAATCCGCGCCGTGCAGGAGAGCAAACCCCTGGTGCTGGCCGTCGGCACCCCGGGGGACGATGCGCCTGTGTACCTGATCCACAATCGCCAGCTGGAGAACTGCCGCATCACCGCCGCGCCCGCGCGCCTGGCGGCCGGCACCCTGGTGGTCGACCCGCTGACCGCGCGGCGTCTGCGTTTGCACGCTGGCGACCCGGTGCGCGCCGTTACCCTATCTCCCACTACGGCTTTGGAGGGCCAGCCATGAAGTCTTTGTTCATCGGCGGGCAATGGCTCGCGGGGGAAGGCGAGGCCTTTCAATCCTTGGCGCCGGTTGGCCAAAAGGTACTGTGGAGCGGGCAGGGTGCTTCCGCGGCCCAGGTCAGTAACGCCGTAGCGGCCGCTCGGGCCGCCTTTCCAGGCTGGGTCAGCCTCGGGCTGGAGGCACGCATTGGTTACTTGCAGGCCTTCGCCGAGCGGCTTAAGGCCAGCGCCGACGAACTGGCCCGCTGCATTGGCGAAGAAACCGGCAAACCCCTATGGGAAGCCACTACCGAAGTGACCAGCATGGTCAACAAGGTGGCGATTTCGGTTCAGGCCTACCATGAGCGCACCGGTGAGAAAAGCAGCGTATTGGGCGATGCCAACGCAGTGCTCAGGCACAAGCCCCACGGGGTGGTGGCGGTGTTCGGGCCCTATAACTTCCCGGGTCACCTGCCCAACGGGCATATCGTGCCGGCGTTGCTGGCAGGCAACACAGTGGTATTCAAGCCCAGCGAGCTCACGCCCGCCGTGGCTGCCCTGACCTTGCGTTGTTGGGCGCAGGCCGGTCTGCCAGCAGGGGTGCTTAACCTGGTGCAAGGCGCCCGCGATACCGGTATCGCCTTGGCGGCGGCGGATATCGACGGGGTATTCTTCACCGGCTCTAGCCGCACCGGTAACCACTTGCATCAGCAGTTTGCCGGGCGGCCGGATAAAATCCTGGCGTTGGAAATGGGCGGCAATAACGCCCTGGTGGTCGATCAGGTGCAAGATATGGATGCCGCGGTCTACACCATCGTGCAGTCGGCGTTTATTTCCGCCGGCCAACGCTGTACGTGCGCCCGGCGCTTGCTGGTGCCCGAAGGGCAGTGGGGCGATGCCTTGCTGGCGCGTTTGGTGGAGGTTGCCCGTAACATTCGCGTGGGCGCCTTTGACGAGCAACCTGCGCCCTTTATGGGGGCGGTAGTGTCCCTGGGCGCGGCGCAGGCGCTGCTACACGCCCAAACTGACTTGCTCGCCGCTGGCGCCACGGCCCTGTTGGCCATGACCCAGCCCACCCCAGACGCCGCCTTGCTGACCCCGGGCCTGCTAGACGTAACCGAGGTCGTCAATCGCCCCGATGAAGAGCTGTTCGGGCCCTTGCTACAAGTGGTGCGCTATAGCGGCTTTAACCAGGCTATCGCTGAAACCAATAACACCCGTTACGGGTTGGCTGCCGGGCTGTTGTCCGATTCCGCCGAACGCTACCAGCAGTTCTGGCTACATACCCGGGCTGGCATCGTGAACTGGAACAAACAGCTAACGGGCGCCGCGAGCAGCGCGCCTTTTGGTGGAGTGGGGGCCTCCGGCAACCACCGGGCCAGCGCCTACTATGCGGCGGATTACTGCGCCTTCCCGGTGGCGTCCCTTGAAACCGAGCGAGTGAGCTTGCCGGCCGCCCTCACGCCGGGCATTACCCTGTAGCCGCGTGAGTGGTCAGCGGGACGTATAAGCATTTTGCTGGAGCCAAGCCAATGAAAGCGTTTGAAGTCAACTTTGACGGGCTGGTGGGGCCTACCCACAACTATGGCGGGCTGTCGTATGGCAACGTCGCCTCCCAGAGCAACAGCCAAGTGCGGTCCAGCCCACGGGAAGCCGCGTTGCAAGGGTTGGCGAAGATGAAAGCCCTGAGCGACATGGGCTTCGTGCAAGGTGTGTTGGCGCCCCAAGAACGCCCTGACGTCGCCGGGCTGCGCCGCCTGGGTTTCGCCGGCTCCGACGCCGAGGTCATCGCCCAGGCCGCTCGTGAAGCCAAGCCTTTGCTGGCTGCCAGTTGCTCGGCTTCAAGCATGTGGGTAGCCAATGCCGCCACGGTCAGCCCAGGGGCCGATACCGCCGATGGCCGTGTGCATTTCACCGCAGCCAACCTCAACTGCAAGTACCATCGCAGCATCGAACACCCCACCACCAGCCGCGTGCTGGGGGCCATGTTCGCCGATCAAGCGCATTTTGCCCATCATCCGGCACTGCCGGCGGTAGCCCAGTTCGGTGACGAAGGCGCCGCCAACCATACCCGCTTCTGCCGGGATTACGCTGAGCCTGGCGTTGAATTCTTCGTGTATGGCCGCGCCGCCTTCGATAGTCGCCGGCCGGCACCGCAACGCTACCCGGCGCGGCAAACCCTGGAAGCGTCCCAGGCAGTCGCGCGGCTGCATGGGTTGAGTGAAGCGGGCACGGTCTATGCTCAGCAAAACCCAGCGGTGATCGACCTGGGCGTGTTCCATAACGACGTGATTGCCGTGGGCAATGGCGAAGTGTTGTTTCACCACGAAGACGCCTTTTTGCACACCGAGCAGGTACTGGGTGAACTGGCCACCAAGCTCGCTCAACGGGGTGGCAACCTCCAGGCAATCACCGTGCCTCGGGCTCAGGTGAGCGTCGACGACGCCGTGCGCTCTTACCTGTTTAATAGCCAGTTGCTCACGCGCGCCGACGGCCGCATGTTGCTGATCGTGCCAGAAGAGTGCCGCGCCAACCCACGGGTGTGGGCATACCTGGAGGGGCTGACCGCCGCCGACGGGCCCATTGCCCAGGTTCAGGTGTTCGACCTCAAGCAGAGTATGCAGAATGGCGGGGGGCCTGCCTGCCTGCGCCTGCGGGTCGCACTCAATGAGCGCGAACTGGCAGCGGTCAACCCAGGGGTTATCATGACCCCCAGCCTGTACGAACAACTGACCCAGTGGGTAGGCCGCCACTACCGGGACCACATCAGCGAAGCGGACTTGGCCGACCCGCAATTGCTGATAGAGTGCCGTACCGCGCTGGACGAGCTGACCCAACTGCTCACACTGGGCTCGGTCTATCCATTCCAACTCAATTGAACGGGAACCTCACCATGTCCGATGCCCTGCAACTTATCCTCGAAGACACTGACGGCACTCAACTGGAAACCTCCTGCACCCGCTTTGCCGTGGTCTGGCAAGGCAAGGAAGTGTGGATTCAACAAGCCGGCAATGGCCAGCTGTTGATTGGCGTGGACGTGGACGAAGGCGACACCGAGTACGCCAACCTGCTGCTGCGCCCCATGGCCACCAACCTGGTCAGCCTGCAGTTGGAAATGGAACCGGCGGAGCAGGGCGACGATGAAGACGACGAGGGCCATGTGCACGGCCCCGACTGTGCTCATCACCACTGATCAGGGTAAGGAACCGGCCCATGCTGTCGCTTGGCAAATTGCTAGAACTCACCCTTGCCGACCGTGAGCCGGCACAAAAAACCCAGATGACGTTTGGCGGCACTTGCCTGCGCTGGCTGGCACCTGGGGCCTTGGAAGTTCGCCCACGCCCGGAACGCGACAACGGCCTGGACCTGCTGCTGTCAGCAGGCATACATGGCAATGAAACCGCCCCGATCGAGCTACTCGACGCGCTTATTCATGCCATTGCCCGTAACGAGTTACAGCCCCAGGCGCGGGTGCTATTTCTCTTTGGTAACCCTGAAGCGATCCGCCGAGGCGAGCGTTATCTGGAGCAGGACATCAACCGTTTGTTCAACGGCCGTCATGAGTTGTCCAGCGGCTTCGAGGCCATGCGTGCCTGTGAGCTGGAGCGGTTGGCAGCCAGCTTCTTCAAGCCGCAGGGCCGTACACGGCTGCATTACGACCTGCATACGGCCATTCGCGGCTCGAAGATCGAGCAGTTTGCCCTCTACCCCTGGAAAGAGGGCCGCGACCACTCGCGCCTAGAGTTGGCCCGCCTGCAAGTGGCCGGCATGCAAGCAGTGCTGCTGCAGAACAAACCGGCCATTACCTTCAGCGCCTACACCTACCAACAGTTGGACGCCGAGGCCTTTACCCTGGAGCTGGGCAAGGCCCGCCCCTTCGGGCAGAACGATCAAGTCGACCTCTCCCGTTTGGACGACTGTCTGCGGTCGTTGATCGAAGGCAGGCAAGCAGTGGTGGACGCCGAACGCCTGGATGGTTTGGCGCTGTTCAATGTCTCCAGGGAAGTGATCAAGGCCAGTGACGACTTTCGCCTGCATTTACCTGGTGACGTGGAGAATTTCTCCGAACTGCCCCAGGGTTACCTGCTGGCCGAAGACGGCCCCACACGCTGGACCGTGGACGAACCCGATGCGCGTATCATTTTCCCTAACCCCAAGGTAAAGAACGGGCTACGCGCCGGGATCTTGATAGTGCCCTGTACGCTGTGATGGGCCTGCCGGCTGGGCAAGGGGCTTGTAGCAGCCGGCCTTGGCCGACCGGGTTCAATACGGTTGTAAGGCCGGTCGCGAGCAAGCGCTGCTGCTACGGGAACGCATAGGCCGCACCGCTGCTACGCACCGTGCTAGATTTTCATCCATGGCATACCCCGTCCTGCCTTCTTTACCTCAGCGAGAGCCCCATGACCTCGATCGACCTGCGCAGCGATACCGTCACCCGTCCCACGCCTGGCATGCTCCGGGCCATGAATGCCGCCGAAACCGGTGACGATGTCTATGGTGAAGACCCTACCGTGGCGCGCCTGGAGGGGCGGCTGGCCGAGCAACTGGGGTTCGAGGCGGCGGTGTTCGTGCCCAGCGGCACCATGAGCAACCTCATTGGCCTTATGGCCCATTGCGAGCGGGGCGAGGAATACATCGTCGGCCAGCAAGCCCATACCTATAAATATGAAGCGGGCGGGGCGGCGGTACTGGGTTCGATCCAGCCGCAGCCGTTGGACAACCAGGCCGATGGTTCGCTGGACTTAAGCCAAGTGATAGCGGCGATCAAGCCTGACGACTTCCACTTCGCTCGCACACGCTTGCTGGCCCTGGAAAACACCATGCAGGGCAAGGTGCTGCCACTGGAGTACCTGGCGGCTGCCCAGCGCCTGTGCCAAGAGCGTGGCCTGGGTCTTCATCTGGATGGGGCGCGCATGTTCAATGCCGCAGTGGCGCAAGGCGTTGAGCCAGGTGTCATCAGCGGCTACTTTGATTCGGTCTCTATCTGCCTATCCAAAGGCCTAGGCGCACCTGTGGGCTCGGTACTCTGCGGCACCTCCGGGCTCATTGGTCGGGCCCGGCGGTTGCGCAAGATGGTTGGCGGTGGCATGCGCCAAGCCGGCCTATTGGCAGCGGCGGGGCTCTATGCCCTGGACCATCAGGTTGCCCGCCTGGCCGAAGACCACGCCAACGCTCGGCACTTGGCCAAAGGGCTCACAGCGCTAGGCTATGCCGTGGAACCTGTGCAAACCAACATGGTGTATGTGCAACTGGACGAAGCCGCAGGGGCCCTGCGTGATTATGCCGCAGCCCAAGGCATCAGCCTGACCGCCAACCCCCGCATGCGCCTGGTCACCCACCTGGATGTCAACCAGGCCCAGATAGATCAGGTGCTTGCGGTGTTCGAACGCTTCAAGGGTGAAGGGCTTTACGAATCGTCCAATTGATGGGCCCAATCGTACAAACAGACTGTACCCTGGCGGCTGGGCCGATATAATGCGGCCCTTTGCCGTCGTTTCGACGCCCAAGCCTACGCCTCAGGCCGCTGTCTCCGTGGAAGAACCTATGAAAAGCGCAGAAATCCGTGAAGCCTTCCTCCGCTTCTTCGAAGAGCGAGGCCACACCCGTGTGGCGTCGAGCTCTCTGATCCCCGCTAACGATCCTACTTTGCTGTTCACCAACGCCGGGATGAACCAATTCAAGGATTGCTTCCTGGGCCAGGAAAAACGCGGCTATACCCGCGCCGTGAGCAGCCAGAAGTGCGTGCGCGCCGGTGGCAAGCACAACGACCTGGAAAACGTGGGTTACACTGCTCGCCACCATACCTTCTTTGAAATGCTAGGCAACTTCAGCTTCGGCGACTACTTCAAGCGCGACGCCATCACCTTCGCCTGGACCTTCCTCACCTCGGAGCAATGGCTCAACCTGCCCAAGGAAAAACTTTGGGTGACGGTGTACGCCACCGACGACGAAGCCTACGACATCTGGACCCAGGAAGTCGGCGTGCCAGCCGAGCGCATGGTACGTATTGGCGACAACAAAGGCGCCCCCTATGCGTCGGACAACTTCTGGACCATGGGCGATACCGGCCCGTGCGGCCCGTGCACCGAGATCTTCTACGACCACGGCGCTGACATCTGGGGTGGCCCGCCCGGTTCACCGGAAGAAGACGGCGACCGTTACATCGAAATCTGGAACAACGTCTTCATGCAGTTCAACCGCACCGCCGATGGCGTGCTGCACCCATTGCCAGCGCCGTCGGTGGATACCGGCATGGGCCTGGAGCGGATCAGCGCGGTACTGCAACACGTCCATTCCAACTACGAGATCGACCTGTTCCAGCACCTGCTGCAGGCGTCGGCCGATGCCATTGGCTGCGCCAACGAAGGTCAGGCGTCGCTCAAAGTGGTGGCTGACCATATTCGTTCGTGCGGCTTCCTGATCGCCGATGGTGTGTCGCCTTCCAACGAAGGTCGTGGCTATGTGCTGCGCCGTATCGTTCGCCGCGCCTGCCGCCACGGCAATAAGCTCGGCGCTCAGGGTGCGTTCTTCCATAAGATTGTTGCCGCGCTGGTCACTGAAATGGGCGCAGCCTTCCCTGAACTCAAAAGCCAGCAGGCGCACATCGAGCGCGTGCTCAAGGGCGAGGAAGAGCAGTTCGCCAAAACCCTGGAGCAGGGCCTGAAGATTCTCGAGCAGGACCTGGCCGACCTTAGTGGCAACGTGGTGCCCGGTGCTGTGATTTTCAAGCTGTACGACACCTATGGCTTCCCCATGGACCTCACCGGTGACATCGCCCGTGAGCGCAACCTGACGTTGGACGAAGCCGGGTTCGAGCGCGAAATGAACGCCCAGCGCGAACGTGCGCGTTCAGCCAGCGCCTTTGGCCTGGACTACAACAGCCTGGTGAAGGTTGAGCAGGATACGCAATTTCTGGGCTATACCAGCCACGGCGGCGAGGGCAAGGTAATCGCCCTGTATAAAGAGGGCCAAGCGGTACAGGTACTGGACGAAGGCGACGAGGGCGTGGTGATTCTTGACCAGACGCCTTTCTATGCCGAGTCCGGCGGCCAGATCGGCGACCGTGGCTACCTGCAAACCAGCAATGGCCGGTTCCAGGTCAGTGACACCACCAAATCCGGTGGGGCCTTCCTGCACCATGGGTTGGTAGCGCTGGGTGGCTTAAAGGTGGGCGAAACCGTCCAGGCCCAGGTAGAAGGCGACCTGCAACAGGCCACCTCGCTCAACCACTCCGCGACCCACCTGCTGCATGCGGCGCTGCGTGAAATCCTTGGCGAGCATGTGCAGCAGAAAGGCTCCCTGGTGGACAGCCACCGCCTGCGCTTTGACTTCAGCCATTTCGAGCCCATCAAGCCCGAGCAGCTCAAGGCCTTGGAAGACATCGTCAACCGGGAAATCCGCCGCAATACCCCGGTGCTGATCGAAGAGATGGATATCGAAAGCGCCAAGCAAAGGGGCGCCATGGCCCTGTTCGGTGAGAAGTATGGGGACCGCGTGCGCGTACTGACCATGGGCGGGGATTTTTCCGTTGAGCTGTGCGGTGGCATTCATGCCAAGCGCACCGGTGACATCGCATTGTTCAAGATCACCAGCGAAAGCGGCGTGGCTTCGGGCATCCGGCGGATCGAAGCGGTGACCGGAGCAACCGCCTTGAGCCTGCTCAATGCCGCTGAAGACCAGGTCAAGGAAGCCGCCAACCTGCTCAAGGGCAGCCGCGATAACCTGCTGGACAAGCTGCAGGCCGTGCTCGAACGTAACCGCCAGTTGGAAAAACAGCTGGAGCAGTTGCAAGCCAAGGCTGCCAGCGCGGCGGGTGACGACCTGCTGGCACAGGCCGTAGACGTCAATGGCGTGAAGGTACTGGCCGCTCGCCTCGATGGCGCGGATGGCAAGGCCCTGCTGGCGCTGGTGGACCACCTCAAAAATAAGCTGGGCGAGGGCGTAATACTGCTCGGTGGCGTGCAGGACGACAAAGTCGTGTTGGTAGCGGGTGTGACCAAAGCCTTGTCGGCCAAGCTGAAAGCCGGCGACCTGATGAAACAGGCCGCCGCGGCAGTAGGTGGCAAGGGCGGTGGCCGACCAGACATGGCTCAGGGCGGCGGCGTGGATGCCAGCGCGCTGGGCCAGGCCTTGGCGTTGGCCGTGCCTTTCGCGCAAGCGGGTCTGTAACACCCGGTAGTGCCCCGGCCCGGCCGGGGCGCAAGGGTATCGGGACGTTTAATGGGAGCCCTGGCAGGGCGTGAGGCGGCATTGAAATGGCTTTGATCGTACAAAAGTTTGGTGGCACCTCCGTGGGCTCGATCGAGCGCATTGAACAGGTGGCCGAGAAGGTCAAGAAATTCCGTGAGCAGGGCCACGACCTGGTGGTGGTGCTGTCGGCCATGAGTGGCGAAACCAATCGCTTGATCGACCTGGCCAAGCAGATTAGCGAGCAGCCAGAACCTCGTGAACTGGACGTGGTGATTTCCACCGGTGAGCAGGTCACCATTGGCCTGTTGGCCATGGCGCTGATCAAGCGAGGCGTGCCAGCGGTGTCCTACACCGGCAGCCAGGTGCGCATCCTCACCGATAACGCTTACAACAAGGCGCGCATTCTTGAAATCGACGACCAGCGTTTGCGGCAGGATCTGAAAGCCGGGCGGGTGGTCGTGGTCGCGGGCTTCCAGGGCATGGATGAGCAGGGCAATATCACCACCCTGGGGCGGGGTGGCTCGGACACCACCGGCGTAGCCTTGGCGGCGGCGCTTAAAGCGGACGAATGCCAGATCTACACCGACGTGGATGGGGTGTACACCACTGATCCACGGGTGGTGGCCCAGGCCCAGCGGCTGAGCAAGATTACCTTCGAAGAAATGCTAGAAATGGCCAGCCTGGGCTCGAAGGTGCTGCAAATCCGCGCCGTGGAATTCGCGGGCAAGTACAACGTTCCGCTGCGCGTGCTGCACAGCTTCCAAGAGGGTCCAGGGACCCTGATCACCATTGACGAAGAGGAAACCATGGAACAGCCGATTATCTCCGGCATCGCTTTCAACCGCGACGAAGCCAAGCTGACCATCCGTGGTGTGCCGGACACCCCTGGCGTGGCGTTCAAGATCCTAGGGCCGATCAGTGGCGCCAATATCGAAGTGGACATGATCGTGCAGAATGTTTCGCACGATAACACCACGGATTTTACCTTCACCGTACACCGCAACGATTACCAGAAGGCCTTGGGCGTACTTCAGGCGACCGCGGCTGAAATTGGCGCGCGGGAAGTGGTGGGCGACACCAAGATCGCCAAGGTATCGATCGTGGGTGTTGGTATGCGCTCCCATGCCGGTGTTGCCAGCCGCATGTTCGAGGCGCTGGCCAAGGAGAGCATCAATATTCAGATGATTTCCACTTCGGAAATCAAAGTGTCCGTGGTCATCGAAGAAAAGTACCTTGAATTGGCCGTGCGTGCGCTGCATACCGCCTTTGATCTGGACGCCGCTGCCCGCCAAGGCGAGTAACTCGCGTTAAGAGGGGCGCGGCCAGGCCGCGCCTTTTTCTTTTACGGCACGAAAGCCTTCAGGTTTTACGGCCGTTTTGGCAAGCACCTGGCCCAGGCCGGTGTGACGCCCCTTTTTTTGCAGACCATTCCCGGATAGACCTTTAGGAGAATTTCATGCTGATTCTGACCCGCCGCTGCGCGGAAAGCCTGATCATTGGCGATGGGGAAATCACCGTGACGGTGCTCGGCGTAAAGGGCAACCAAGTACGCCTAGGGGTGAATGCACCCAAGGAAGTCGCGGTTCACCGTGAAGAAATTTACCAGCGAATTCGCAAGGAGAAGGACGAAGAACCAAGCCATTAATTTTCTTCGTTTTTTTTGTTTGCAAACGGGGAAGAACGTAGTTAATATACGCCCCGTGTTGCGGAGAGGTGGCCGAGTGGCCGAAGGCGCTCCCCTGCTAAGGGAGTACACCTCACAAGGGTGTCGGGGGTTCGAATCCCCCCTTCTCCGCCATTATTCAAGGCAGTTTGCCACGGGCAATCCGCCTGAGGCGGATTGCAGTAAAGGTTGCATGCACTCATAGCTCAGCTGGATAGAGTACTCGGCTACGAACCGAGCGGTCGGAGGTTCGAATCCTCCTGAGTGCACCATATCAGAGGCACTGATGTGTATACGTCAGTGGCACTGGCACCAGCGGTGACTGGTTAACAACACCAACTTGCACTCATAGCTCAGCTGGATAGAGTACTCGGCTACGAACCGAGCGGTCGGAGGTTCGAATCCTCCTGAGTGCACC
>NZ_JBSKHS010000008.1:0-35161 GCF_057128685.1 Pseudomonas artemisiae | reverse complement strand
TGCACTCATAGCTCAGCTGGATAGAGTACTCGGCTACGAACCGAGCGGTCGGAGGTTCGAATCCTCCTGAGTGCACCATATTCCAAAGCCCGTATCCAAGGATGCGGGCTTTTTTTTGCTCTGGATTTATGCAATTCACACGCTAACCGTAGAAGCGAGCAAAGCTGGCGAACAAAGGCCTGTGCCACGGCATCAGTTACGCCAAGGCGTGTACTTGGGCGGTTTCTTTTTCTTGGCGGGTTTCTTCGCAGGTTGCTTCGGGGGTTTGGCCTTGGACGCAGACGAAGGCTGGGGCGCGACCGGCTCGGCTAGTGACTGACTCGCCCCAGGCTTGGTCGGATGCACCCTAGCAGGCAGGGCAGGGGTTACGCTCCCGGGTAGCGGGCTGTATGCCCGATAAGGCAGCCCAGCGCTGCCATCCGGGCAGGCGCCTTGGGTATAGGTAAGTTTGCCATCAGTACCCACGCACTTATGCACCACTGAGGCCTCGGCTTGTTTGGCCATGGTAAAAACCAACAGCCACCCTAGGCTTGCTTTCAATGTCATCTTTTGCCTCCCCGGCCTGCTACCTATAAGCGTAGCGGCAGCCGCTAGGGCTGGCGGTCAGGTGTGTTAGCCAATGCTTCGTCATCTAAACGTGCTATACCCCTGCAAGTGACGCGGGCAAGCATTTGTTTACCCACAATTTAGTAACCAAATCGATCAGTTAGCGGGTATGATTGCCGCCGTCTGCCCGCCGGGGCTTCGGAAACGCTTTCCATGGACTTACCCAGTAGAACCTTAATCACTGCCTTTGGCCCTTATCGCTTTTTTGATTGATCTCCCGGTGTGGTCCACTGCTGGGAGTGGAGTACACCTATGACCGAAGTCGAAGTCAAAAACCTGCAAGAAAGCCTGCAGGACCGCCTGGGTCAAGTCGTTGAGCTGCTACAGAAGCAGCGGGTCGTTGAAGACCTCACCCACCGCCAGGAAGGCCAGCACCAGGCACTGGTCGAGAATCTGGTGCACCGCCAGAACGTGGTGGAGCTACAGCGCAAGCTCGATGATCTGCACTCCGCGGACATTGCCTATATTCTCGAAGCGCTGCCTCTGGTCGACCGGTTGACGGTTTGGCAGCTGGTAAAGGCTGAACGCGATGGCGACATTCTCCTGGAAGTCTCCGACGCGGTCCGGGAAACCCTTATCGCTGACATGGAAGACCATGAGCTGCTAGCGGCTGCCAAGGAAATGGATGCCGACGAACTGGCGGACCTGGCCCCTGAACTGCCCCGGGATGTTGTCCATGAACTGATGGAAAGCCTGGACGCCCAGCAGCGCGAGCGGGTGCGTTCAGCCCTGAGCTATGACGAAGACCAGGTCGGCGCGCTAATGGACTTCGAGATGGTCACCATCCGCGAAGACGTTACCCTGGAAGTGGTGCTGCGCTATCTACGGCGCCTGCGGGAACTCCCTGGGCACACAGATAAGGTGTTTGTCATCGATCAAGAGGGCGCGCTCAAGGGCGTGCTGCCGATCAAGCGCCTACTGGTCAACGACCCGGACAAGCGCGTCGCCGACGTGATGGCGGGCGATCCGGTAACCTTCCACCCGGACGCGGATGCCTACGAGGCCGCTCAAGCATTCGAGCGCTACAACCTGGTGTCTGCCCCGGTGGTCGACAAGAATCGCCGCCTGATTGGCCGCTTGACCATTGATGAAATGGTCGATCTGATTCGCGAAGAGAGTGAAAGCGAAGTATTGAGCATGGCCGGTTTGCGCGAAGAAGAAGACATCTTTGCCTCGGTCTGGCGTTCGCTACGCAACCGCTGGTCGTGGTTGGCCATCAACCTGATCACGGCGTTTTTGGCTTCTCGGGTAATTGGCCTGTTCGAAGGCTCTATCGAACGGCTGGTAGCCCTTGCGGCGCTGATGCCCATCGTGGCTGGAATAGGCGGCAACTCGGGCAACCAGACCATCACGATGATCGTACGCGCGATGGCCCTTGACCAAGTGAGTACCGGCAATACCCGCAGGCTGCTGAAAAAAGAGCTAACCGTCGCCGTGATCAACGGGCTGGTGTGGGGGGGAGTGATCGGCGTTGTCGCCTGGCTGCTATATCACAGTTGGTCGCTGGGCGTGGTGATGACTGCAGCCATGACCTTGAACCTGCTGCTGGCCGCGCTTATGGGGGTGTTGATCCCTATGTCCTTGGTCAAGTTAGGCAAAGACCCCGCCATGGGCGCCAGCGTGATGATCACCGCCATGACAGACAGTGGTGGGTTTTTCATCTTCCTTGGGTTGGCCACGGTATTCTTGATGTAAACAGCCGGAATCGGTGCAAACGCCCAATAAAAAAGGCCAGCTGTCGAGCTGGCCTTTTTGGATGCGTTAAATACGCAGTGCTATCTGCTGATCAAGAAGCGTCGGCGTCAGCCGCCAGCTCCGCATCGTGGGCGATCAATGCAATCAGCGCATTCTGCTGGCGATGTGCAAGTTGACGGAAACGCTGCAGCAGTTCGCGCTCATGGAGCGAAAGCTCCGGGCTATCGAGGCGCATGCTCAGCTCCTCGCCGAGCGCACCCTCTTGAATGAGGCTCTGCTCCAGCCGTGCGATGATCTCTGAGTTCATGCTACGGTGGTGAGTCCGGGCGACCTCAGCGATACGTTCGCGCATGCCATCGGGGAGGCGGACGACAAACTTGTCTGCGGTGCGGCTGGAATAGACTGCCTGTTTCATTGGGCGCATATAGTTAACCGGTTAAGTTCAGAAAAAGCGGTTCCTCGGAGTAGGCCGCAGGATGTGGGTACGACAGTCATTTCTGCCAAATGTTCCATCAAAAATGCTGGTTGGCCGAACATTATGCCTGGAATACGCCATAACACTGGCGTCAATTCTGTGTCAAATATTGACCTGAACACCGGCTTATTGCCAGTACCTAATGTCTGAAATGCAGACTGGATACAGTTACTGGCCAAAGATCGACCGGCTAGTCACATTGCGGTCATGCCACGCGCTGACCCCAAACGTCTGGTAAATAAAACCAGTGTCTGGCACCTTGCCACCTAGCCTTGCTACACACTAGACAGCATAGTGGCAATTAGGTTGTATGCGATTAAAAAAGAGGTAATCGATGCGGGAAGGGCGACTGATTTATCTGATGGGCGCTTCCGGCGCAGGCAAGGACAGCGTTATCGACACTTCCCGAGAGGGCCTTGCCGAGCGCCAGATAATGGTAGTACGCAGAATTATCACACGCTCTGCCGAAGCCAGCGGTGAACAGGCTTTGGGTGTAAGCCGTGAGGCCTTCGAGCGGATGATTGGTGAAGGTGCTTTTGCCCTGCATTGGAGTGCCAATGGCTTACGCTATGGCATACCTGCCGATATCAATAAGGCGCTGGCCCAGGGGCAATGGGTGCTGGTTAATGGTTCTCGGGGTTACCTGCCAGAGGCATTGAACAAGTACCCGACCCTGCTGCCGGCAGTGATCACAGTCGCCCCTGACGTACTACGCGCTCGCCTTGCCGCCCGAGGGCGCGAAACCACTGCCGAGATAGACGCTCGCCTGGCGCGCAATGACCGCTTGAGCCAGATGACGGGTGATTGGCAAGGTCAGGCCCTGACGTTGTATGCCGTGGACAATTCCACCACCCTGGCAACAGCGAGTACGGCGTTGCTGGAGTTGATTGACCAACAGCGCCTCAACGCAACTGCGGGTTAAAGCGAATGCGCTTGCCTCTGACCAAGGCCAATACGAACAGCACCGCGCAACCAAGGCTCATGCTCAACAGCAGCCCACTTGCGGTATTGGTAGGCGAGGGCACCGCCGCAGCGGCAACAAAGCACACCAGGGTGCATGTAAGGAATATCATTGCGGACCGAGACATGTTCTAGCCTGCTTTAAAAAGTAAAACGGTCGAGGCGATGCGATGGCGTTTGCAGCATGTCCTCGGGCGTTGGAGCCGTTGCCGTGACGGTATGAGCGTGCTGGCGTTCATGCAGGTCGGCACGTTGCGCGATTGGAGGGCGCACCCAGTTCCGAACATCTACGTTCACACGACTGTCCGGTGGGGTTGCAAAAAAATGGAACGAAACCACTGCTACCAAGACCAATGCATTAACCAGATAGAGCGCGCCGTTCATCCATGCCTCCAGTGTGTCATCGCGGCTGGCATCCAAAAGTGCCACTATTGCCATAGCACGCTGTGTGCCAGGTGTGCGATCAGGTAATTTCCTTTATAAATCAGTAGCTTGCGATAACTGGTACATTTAGAAAGCATGCAATGTGCATTGTTTGACACTTTTTATCGTGCATGTTGCACGATGGCCTGTTTGAATTTGGTATTACGAAAAGGCAAAGTGCCTTTATTTCGCCTTCATCCACTTTACCGAAATATCCTTAGGGCATCAGTCGTGCCGGAGTTTGCATCTCCTTAGGCGGGGTGATAGATTTGCAGCCGCTTTTCAGGCCGTGATCCGAGGCCTATAGAGCAGCGAGCGCTCCTACCCTCACGCTCGCATGCTTTTCTTGCAGTTTTATGTCCTTGTAGTTCAACGGATAGAACGGGGCCCTCCTAAGGCTCAGATGCAGGTTCGATTCCTGCCGGGGACACATCCTTTCTTGCGCCTTGTGATCGACAGCCTTTTAGCAGGGTAGGCGTTTACTTAGGTTCGTCAGTCAAGGTTAGCCCAATAATCAGCCAACTGAGCCGATTCGTCTTCGCTTGATATTTTTAACAGCCGATGCGAGTTTTATTCAGACTGCCTTATAGCTCTGTTTGAATAACAAGGAACGCGTCATGTTGACTGAAAGCCCTCTGGCGGGCGTTGATGAAATCGAGTGCGTAACCCCAGACCTTAACGGCGTACCCCGTGGCAAGGTTATGACTGCGGCAGGCTTTGCAGAAGGGCGTCGCTTGCAACTAGCCAGAGGCGTATTGCTGCAGTGCATCATGGGCGGCTACCCACCTGCGCGCTTCTACGGAAGCGATGATGGCGACCTGGCGCTGATTCCCGACCCTGCTCACCTGTACCGGCTGCCTTGGAGTGATCACCCCCGCGCCCTTGCCATCTGCGATGCCCATGAACTTAAGGGTGGTGGGTCACCGCTTTCTACAAGAGCCCAGCTTAAGCACGTTATCGCACGCTATGCCGCGCGGGGCCTGGCACCGGTGGTGGCCACGGAGCTTGAGTTTTATGTGTTCGCCGCCCACAGCGATCCGGCTCAGCCATTTTTGCCCCCGGTGGGCCTCGATGGCAGGAGGGAGGAGGGGCATAGCGCCTTTAGTGTGTCTTCCAACAACGGTCTGCGCCCTTTCTGGACAGAGGTCTACCACTGCATGGGAGCCTTGGGGCTGCCGCGCGACACCTTTATGCACGAGATGGGCGTAAGCCAGTTCGAGATCAATCTGCTCCACGGGGACCCACTGCTGATTGCCGACCAGACCTTCCTATTCAAACATTTGCTTAAGGAGGTGGCGCTCAAGCACGGCTTGATGGTGGTGTGCATGGCCAAACCTCTGGCCCGCATGCCGGGTAGCTCCATGCATATTCACCAAAGTGTTGTGGCCTTGGATAATGGCCGCAGTGTATTCAGTGATACCCAGGGCCGAGCAACCGATACCTTTCGGCATTTCATTGGCGGCCTGCAAGCGGCAATGGGTGACCTTACGGCGTTTTTCGCGCCTAATGTAAATGCCTACCAGCGGCTGTTTCACCCCTACGCATCCCCGAACAACGCCTGCTGGTCGGAGGACAATCGCGCTGCTGGGCTTCGTATTCCTGCTAGCGCCCCAGCAGCGCGACGGGTTGAGAATCGATTGCCCGGCGCGGACGCCAATCCCTACCTCGCCCTCAGCGCCAGCCTCGCCGCTGGGCTGCATGGAATCGAACAGGCGCTTGAGCCGGCGCCCCCCATACAGGGTGAGTTTGAAGTACCGGATCACCTGGCCTTGGCGTGTAACCTCAACGTTGCCTTGAAGCGTCTGAAAACCAGCGCCCTGGCTGTTGAACTGTTCGGACGTGAGTTTATCGAAGGCTACATTGCCACCAAGGCCCTGGAGTTGACCAGTTTCATGGACGAAATTACCCCTTGGGAGCGACGTGTGCTCGCTGCCCAGGCATGAATAAAGAGTACCTTTTAATCCATAGGCCGTTCGTGAACAGCGACCCTCTCGTGCCCATGTTGGCGGGGCGGGTGCGATGTCATGTGTAGTGGTATGAAGTTGTGGAGCGTCAATGCGTCAGATTTTGGAAAACTTTCGTGGCCTGTACTTTGCTTCCTTGATGATGCTCATCGGCTCAGGGTTGCTAAGCACCTATCTGGCCTTGCGCCTGGCGGCGGACAACGTTGATGGCCTCTGGGTGGGCGCGCTTATGGCAGCCTACTATTTTGGCCTGGTGCTTGGCGGGAAGATCGGCCACCGGCTTATTGCCCGGGTTGGTCATATAAGGGCGTACACGGCGTGTGCCGGGATCGTTACCGCGGCCGTGCTGTGCCATGGCATGACCTCCTTTTTGCCCGTTTGGCTACTCCTGCGTTTAGTGGTTGGGCTGGGGATGATGTGCCAGTACATGGTGATCGAGAGCTGGCTCAACGAGCAGGCCGAGGCCAGGCAGCGGGGCTTGGTATTCGGCGGCTATATGATCGCGTCCTACCTGGGGCTGGTACTGGGGCAGTTGATTCTGGTATGGCACCCGCAGTTGGGGTTGGAGCTGTTGATGATGGTCGCGCTGTGTTTTGCAGTGTGCCTGGTACCCGTAGCCCTCACCCGTCGCATTCACCCGGCCGCGCTGCACTCGGCGCCCATGGAACCTCGGTTCTTTATGCAGCGGGTGCCGCAGTCACTGACAGCAGTGCTGGGGGCTGGGCTGATCATCGGCGCCTTCTATGGCTTGGCGCCTTTATATGCAGCCGGGCGCGGCATGAGCACGGAGGCAGTGGGCCTGTTCATGGGCTGCTGCGTCTTCGCCGGGCTTGTGGTGCAATGGCCGCTTGGCTGGTTGTCTGACCGCTATGATCGGCCGCGACTGATACGGGTTATTGCAGGGGTGCTGTGCGTGCTGGCACTGCCCATGGCGCTGCTACCGCGCCTGTTTATGGTGCCGGTGGAGATGCTGTTCCTAGGCGGCTTCGTGGTGTCGCTACTGCAGTTTTGCCTCTATCCATTGGCCGTGGCCTTTGCCAACGACCATGTGGAAAGTGAGCGGCGCGTGTCCCTTACAGCCATGCTGCTGATGACGTATGGCATCGGTGCAAGTATTGGCCCGTTGGCCGCTGGGGTGGTAATGAAGCTCTATGGCAGCGAAATGCTCTATGGCTTCGTTTCCTTCTTTGCGCTTATCTTGGTATGGCGCGTGCGGCCACAGGCGGTGACCAACCTGCACCAAGTCGAAGATGCCCCGCTGCACCATATCGCGATGCCAGACAACATGACCAGCTCACCCCTCGTGGCCGCCTTGGACCCAAGGGTGGATGAGCAGGTGGTGGAAGATCAGATGAAGGATAATTGACATCCGCCTCTGTAGGCGTCAGCGAAGCCGCCGAACAATGGCCCGAGCCAAATTGGGATCGGTCGCTTCGCCAGCCTTGCTGGCTCCTACAGATGAGGTTTAGAAGTCGTCCTTTTCGAATTGCCGGGCATTGCGCTGCAACTGGTAAACGAACCGTTCCACGTTGCGTTGCACCAGCCCCGTCATGGTATGGAAACGCACGCCCGCGAAGGTGGTGTTCAACCGCTGCTCGAAGTGAAGGTGGCGTAACTCCACAGGCGTGGTAATAGGGCCAAAGGGCAGGGCGGCTGAAAACCGTTCGTATACCTGCCCCAGTTGCAGCAGATGCTCACAGTTACCGTCGAAGCGCAATTTGCAGCCGGTTGCGGACAGGTCCAACAACTTCCCCCGCAGCGTCTTGGCCAGCTTGTCGCCTGCCAGGGCCACATCAACCAGAGATGAAAGCTTTAATGCAGCGCGGAAAGCGTTGCGGCGCTGGTGGTAAATCACCTCGGCGGGCAAGCGGCCATGATAGCTACGGCCATGCTCGTCGTCCACTACCGTAAACGTACCCTGGGCCTCCCAGGCGATACGCGCCCCGTCATGGAAACCCTCCACTCGAAAGGGCTGGCCGCTGTTCAGCAGGCGCTCGCCATCGCGCGGGATCAGTTCGTCCAGCGCAAAGGTACCAGCATCCCGATCCACCTCTACCACATAGCTCTGAAACCGTTGCTGGCCCGCGGTAAACGTCACGATCAAGGGGTCATGCCCATCCATCAGCGACTTAACGTTAGCGTGCACTTCCAATGGCGTAGTGAGCACCTTTGGCGGCTGCGGGGCATCATCCGCACTTGGGGCGTTGAACACAGTGATCGGGTCTCCGGGCGATAACGTAGTGGGCTACAAACCCACTAAAAGTTGCAGGCATTGTGCCACTGCTGTGGTGGTGGCGATACCTGAACGTCAAGCCTGGCTGAACGCCCGTACTGTCGCCAGCCGCGCCGTAGAGCCGCGGGCCGTGTACAACGAAGGTGCATCACCACCGCTGAGGATTTTCAACTGGTTTGCCGTGGCAAATTGCTGCAAGGCAATGGCTCGACCGTTTTGCTCGTTGATCGCTTGGCAATCGGCAAGAATGCCCGCCAAGTGTTCACCGCGCTCTACCAGTACCTTGCCCAATACAGACTGCTCGGCCAACTGCGCCAGCCCTTCAGCATCTGGGGTCAGGCCCAGGGAGGCAAGCAGTTCACTGCGGCGCCGACCATGTTGGCCAAGCTGCACGATCAGGGACTGCTTGTGGGCCAGAATGTTTTCCAGCAACTGCATGTCACGACCCCGCAACGCGGTGTACTCTTCGCGCAGCAACGCCTGGAGTTGCTCGGCGGGCGCGATGTCATCTTCAATCAGTTGCAACAAGGTCGTGTCGTGCATGGCGAGCTCTGGTAATCATTGCGCCCGGTAAACCCTAAGCCGCGGGGGCTTAGGACTCGAAGGAAAGCATTTTGCTGGCAACACGGCTGCTGTCGACCTGATAGCTGCCACTTGCGATCTGTTGCTTGAGTTCGGCGATACGCGCGGCATTGACGGGCGCATCGGTGCCCAGGTTTTCGGTGACCTTCTTCATGTGCTGAGCGACATCGCTCAACTGAACGGATTCACCCGCCTGGCTGGTTTCCTTGACGCTTTTGACGTCGTCTACAGCCCCAACTGCCTTGCTACCGGTGGTGCGCGCAGTGCTTGAGACTTGAGTGGAGCCGGTAACGCTCCGGAAATCGATAACCATGATATGAACCCCTTGGTGTTTGGACGCTTGCCTTGTTTTCGACCGGGTGCCGAGAAACTTTAGGGTAATTTTTCGAAAGCACCCAATAGGCAAGGTTCATCCGCCAAGTGTAGGAAAATCAAGGCCAGGCCGCTAGCACGGCTTGCCTTTACATGGACACTTCCACCTGAGCGGCACCGGTAACCCGCGCCCTTACTACACGCTGTGAGTTCAGGTTGCGCACCCGGATCTGTTCATTCATGCCGCCATTGCTCAAGGCCTCGCCTGGCATTTTTACCGCCAAGGTGCCGGTACGGGCTGTGATCACCACCTGGTCACCTTTGCGAATAACTTCCGGTTGCTCCACCTGCACCGGCGCCAGCACTTGGTCCATGACCGTCGGTCGCATTACCCGTTGGCCGACAGCCTGGTCCAGCGAAGGCAAAAAGCCTTGATTGAGTTGGCCAACGTCGCGTTCGCGCAGGGCAACGTCACCGTCGGCGATCACTGTATCGCGCTTGAGTGGCCGAGTGGCGACCACCACTTCGCGGAACAGCTTCACCGTGGCGGGTACGAACACCGTCCAAGGTGAGCCGCCTTCACAGCGTACGCGCACCGTAACCCGGCCCAGGGGGATGGCAGGGCTCTCCAGGCGCGCGGTCAGGTCTCGGTCACATTGAGGCATGCGTAGCCGTGGGTCCAAGTTGGCGACTTCTATTTCGTAGCGGCCTTCGGTCTGGCTGGTTGCCAAATAATCTTCCACCGTGAACTCAAGAAACCCTTGAGTCACACCGATAAGCTGTTCGGGTGCAGTGACGTCGTCGGCAAGCGCACGCCCCGACCCCAATAGACACAAGGTTGCGAACAACCCATACAGGGTAGCGATCAGATGTCGTGAATATGGCGTTTTCTCGTTCATGGCTATGCTTGAGCAAGCGACGTGCCAAAATCACGGCTCGCTAGCACTGAGCGAGGCTCGAAGCCGACAGTACAAGGTGGAGGTTTAACATGGCTGGTGTGATGGATTCCGTAAACCAGCGCACGCAACTGGTAGGGCAGAACCGCCTTGAACTGTTGTTGTTCCGTCTGAACGGCAAACAGTTATATGGCATTAACGTCTTTAAAGTTCGCGAAGTGCTGCAGTGCCCGAAGCTGACCTTGATGCCAAAGTCCAGCCCGGTGGTGCGTGGCGTGGCCAATATCCGTGGCGCGACCATCCCGATTCTCGACCTGTCCATGGCCACGGGCTCGCGCTCGCTGGAGGCGGTACAGGACACCTTCGTGATCATTACCGAATACAACACCAAGATTCAGGGGTTTCTGGTGCACTCGGTGGAGCGCATCGTCAACATGAACTGGGAGGCGATCCATCCGCCACCCAAGGGCACCGGCCGTGATCACTACCTTACCGCGGTGACCCGGGTAGACGATCAACTGGTCGAAATCATCGACGTAGAGAAAATCCTCGCTGAGGTTTCCCCGGTCTCCGAAGCCATCAGCAGTGGCGTGATCAACGAAGAAGTGCAGAAAAAAGCAGTGGCCATGCGCGTGTTGACCGTGGACGACTCCTCCGTGGCTCGCAAGCAGGTCAGCCGTTGCCTGGAAACCGTGGGCGTGGAAGTGGTCGCACTCAATGACGGCCGTCAGGCCCTGGAATACCTCAAGGCCATGGTCGCCGAGGGCCGGGACCCGAATGAAGAGTTCCTGATGTTGATTTCAGACATCGAGATGCCCGAGATGGACGGCTACACACTGACCGCGGAAATCCGTAACGATCCTCGGCTGCAGAAATTGCATATCGTGTTGCATACCTCGCTATCAGGTGTCTTCAACCAGGCGATGGTAAAGAAGGTAGGCGCGGATGACTTCCTGGCCAAATTCCGCCCGGACGATCTTGCATCCCGAGTGGTCGAACGTATCAACGCAAAAGGCTGACCCCGCTTGGGCTGGGCACAGAGTCAACAACTTAAGAGGCGGCACCATTGGCTACGGCAAATTCGGATTTTGAACAGTTCCGGGGCTTCCTGGAAAAAGCCTGTGGCATCGTGCTGGGGGAAAACAAGCAGTACCTGGTGTCCAGCCGCCTCAATAAGCTGATGGAGCAACAAGGGATCAAAACCCTGGGTGAGTTGGTGCAGCGCATTCAGACCCAACCCCGTGGTGGCTTGCGCGAGCAGGTAGTCGATGCCATGACCACCAACGAAACCCTGTGGTTTCGCGATACCTACCCCTTTGAGGTGATGAAGAACCGGGTGCTGCCGGAGATGGCCAAGGCTAGCCTTGGGCAGCGTTTGCGTATCTGGTCCGCGGCCTGTTCGTCGGGTCAGGAGCCTTATTCCTTGTCCATGACCCTCGAGGAGTTCAGCCAGGCCAACCCTGGGCAACTCAAGGGTGGAGTGCAAATCGTGGCCACGGACTTGTCGCCTTCCATGCTGATCAACTGCCGCAGCGGGGAGTACGACAGCTTGGCCATTGGCCGGGGGTTGTCCCCGGAGCGTTTGCAGCGGTATTTCGATGTAAAACCGGGCAATCGCTGGGCCGTGAAAGCGCCACTGCGCAGCCGTATCGAATTCCGCCCCATTAACCTGTTGGAAAGCTATGCGTCGCTGGGCAAGTTCGATGTGGTGTTCTGCCGTAACGTGCTGATCTACTTCTCCGCTGAAGTGAAGAAGGACATCCTGACGCGTATCCATGCCACCTTGAAGCCGGGCGGGTATCTGTTTCTTGGCGCTTCCGAGGCCCTTAACGGGTTGCCAGACAAATACCAGATGGTCCAGTGCAGCCCTGGCATCATCTACCAGGCCAAGTAGGCGCGAGCGAAAAGGGGCACAACGATGCCCCTATATCTTTGACAGACATCTTGTTCGCCAGCGTTGCTGGCTTCTACGCCCAACTCCTTTTCGGCTTTAGGTTTTTCTGACGCCAGCATTGCCGCTTTGCCGCCCCCTTTGCGCTTGCCACGGGAAAAAGATTGCCGCTTTTCTGGCGACATTTTTCTGGGTTTTATTAATTTCCCTTAAGAAACAGCGCATTACAAAGTTGGCACAGCTGTTGCTATAGCTTGGTTAGCACATCAAGTTTCGCCGCAGAGGTATTGATCATGGGCATTAGTTTTGACAAGGCGTTGGGTATCCACGAGCAGGCATTGAATTTCCGTGCCCAGCGCGCTGAGGTGCTGGCCAACAACCTCGCCAACGCCGACACCCCTAACTATAAGGCGCGGGACGTGGACTTTTCGTCAGTCCTCGCCGCCCAGGCTGAGAAAACCCAAAAGGGTAGCTTTGGCCTTGAGCGTACCAACGCCATGCACCTGGATGCCGAAGGCCTGAGCGCCGATGACGGCACCCTGCAGTACCGCGTACCGACTCAGCCTTCGCTGGACCAGAACACCGTAGACGCGCAGATCGAGCAATCGAACTACGCCAAGAACGCCGTGGACTTCCAAGCGAGCTTCACCTTGTTGAACAACAAATTCCGTGGCCTGGTCACGGCCATCAAAGGGGAGTAATTCATGTCTCTTTCCAGCGTATTCAACATTGCCGGCACCGGCATGAGCGCCCAGACCACTCGCCTCAACACCGTGGCCAGTAACATCGCCAACGCCGAGACCGTGTCATCGAGCATCGACCAGACCTACCGCGCGCGCCATCCGGTATTCGCTACTGTATTGGCCGACCAGGCCGGCGGTACTTCGGGCAGCGGTTCGCTGTTCGAAGACCAGGGCCAGGCAGGGCAGGGCGTTCAAGTGTCTGGCATTGTAGAAGATCAAACCAACCTGGAACCTCGCTACGAGCCTAATAACCCGGCGGCGAACAAAGACGGGTATGTGTACTACCCCAATGTAAACGTGGTCGAGGAAATGGCTGACATGATTTCCGCGAGCCGTTCGTTCCAAACTAACGCGGACATTATGAACACCGCTAAGACCATGATGCAGAAAGTACTGACGCTGGGTCAGTAAGCCAAGGGATAAACCATGACTACCACTACCGATAGCACCAGCGCTTCATTACTTTCGCAATATGAGCTGGGCGCTAAGAAAACCAAGGCTACCGATACTGCATCTTCCGATGCGGCCTCCGCGGCCACCGGCGGCCAAGCCTTGGGTAAAGATACCTTCTTACAGCTGCTGGTGACTCAGCTGAAGAACCAGAACCCACTGGACCCGCAGGACAACTCCGAATTTGTCGCGCAACTGGCTCAGTTCAGTAGCGTGGAAGGGATCAACAACCTCAACACCACAGTGTCTGGCCTGGCGGGCAATTACACCTCCGGCCAGGCGCTGCAGGCGTCGGCGCTGGTAGGCCACACCGTATTGGCGCCGGCCAGCAGCACCGCGGTAAACACCGCCAATGGCTTGACCGGGCAGTTCGATCTGGCTTCGTCGACTACAGGCGCGGTGGTGAAAATCTATGACGCCAATGGCACCTTGGTGAAGAACCTCGACCTGGGTACTCAACAGGCGGGCACCATCGGCTTCAAATGGGATGGCACCAGCAACGAGGGCGCCGTCCTTCCGTCGGGCACTTATAAGTTCGTCGCCAGCGCAGACGTGGATGGCAAGGAAGTTGCTCAAACCATGTATCTGCCTTCCACCGTCACAAGTGTGACGGTCGGCAGCACCGCAGGTGATATGTCCCTTAAATTGGCCGACGGCTCGAGCGTAGCGTTGTCCGCTGTTAAATCCATTGGATCGTAAGCCGGCTAATCGGCACTGGAGATAAACTATGTCTTTCAATACCGGCCTTAGCGGTCTTAACGCGGCCAATACTGCTCTTAACGTAACCGGTAACAACATCGCCAACGTGGCGACTACCGGTTTCAAGAAGTCTCGCGCCGAGTTCGGCGACGTGTATGCCAACTCGCTGTTCCTGGGCAGCTCTAAGAACGGCGTAGGTTCGGGCGTGACCACCGCGGCGGTTTCGCAGCAATTCACCCAAGGCACTATCAGCAGCACCGGCGCTAGCCTGGACATGGCTATCAACGGCAACGGCTTCTTCGTGGTCAGCGACAACGGCAACAAGATCTACACCCGTGCTGGCGCCTTCGGTACCGACAAAACCGGCAACATCATCGACGCCAGTGGCAACAAGCTGATGGGCTATGGCACTGACGGCAACGGCAAGGTCATCGACGGCATCATGACCACCCTGAAGGTGGACACCTCCGCCCTGGCGCCCAAGGCTACCGCCAGCGTGAATGAAACCTTGAACCTGAACTCCAGCGCTGCCGTGCCTACGATCACGCCATTCGATGCCACCGATACCGAGAGCTACAACTACACCTTCAGCACCGACATCTTCGACAGCCAGGGCAACTCCCACACCATGTCGCAGTATTTCGTGAAGGACGACACCAACGCCTGGACCATGTACACCACCATTGACGGTGTAAACCCGGCAAACCCTGCGTCCACCACGCCGTTCGCGGCCAAGATGACATTTAACTCCGATGGCAGCCTGGCGACCACCAACAGCACAGACATGACCGTAGACGCCAACGGTAAGCTGACCATGACCAACTGGGTACCGGCTGCCAAAAACGCGGCGGGTGTGTTGGCCAGCAACGGCACCACCGCAGCGGTCGGCGGCGTGACCCTGAACATTGCCAAGACTTCGTCGTACAACACCACCTCAGCGGTTACGGCCAAGTCTCAAGACGGTTATGCCACCGGCAGCCTGTCGTCGCTGTCCATCGACACCGACGGCAACATCTTCGGTAGCTACAGCAACGGTCAGTCCAAGACCGTTGGGCAGGTAGCCTTGGCCAACTTCGCCAACGTACAGGGCCTGTCCCCTAACGGCGGCACCGGCTGGCGCGAATCTTCCGCTTCGGGCGTACCTATCGTAGGGGCACCCAACAGCGGCACCATGGGAGTGTTGACCGCAGGCTCGTTGGAAGACTCCAACGTGGACTTGACCAGCGAATTGGTGAACTTGATCAAGGCCCAGAGTAACTACCAGGCCAACGCCAAGACCATTTCCACCGAAAGCACCATCATGCAAACCATCATTCAGATGACCTGATCCAAGCCGGGCGGCCCCAGGAGGCGCCGCCCTGGCCTGGGAGCCGCCATGAAAACCTACGTTCACCTGTTGATGATTTTTCTGACAGCCACCAGCGGCCTTGCCGAAGCAGGGGCCGCGCCCTGGTTCAAGTATCAAAGCCTAGCCACCGGGCAGTTTGTCTGCATGCAATCAGACCCAGGCCAAGCTTATCAACGCTTTGCCGGGCCGTTCCAAAACGCCGGGTGTCGCCCGTAATTCGCCGGCGAGCGTTAGCCTTTATCGCCGTCAGTATTCCGCATTACCGCCTTGCACCAGCGGCAAGGCACCGCCGTTTTATCGACGCCAAGCGTCCGCCAGTATTTTGGCTGATCTCTGAAACCCTTGATCTAGAGCCACTTGAGCCATTTTTTAAAACTTGGCCCGCGTATTGCTATAGCTCTGGTACTCAAGTGATTCAGCGGCCTAGCCGCCAAGGAGACGACCATGGATAAGATGCTGTACGTAGCCATGACCGGCGCCAGCCAGAACGCCCTCGCGCAAAAGGCTCACGCCAACAACCTGGCCAACGTGTCCACCAATGGTTTCCAGAAAGACCTGGAGCAGGCCCGCTCCATGCCAGTGTTTGGCGACACCCTGCCGTCCCGTGCCTATGCCATGACCGAGCGCCCAGCCACTGACCTCAGCGGCGGCCCGATGATCGCCACTGGCCGCGACCTGGACGTAGCCATCGGCGGCGAAGGCTGGATTGCCGTACAAGCGCCCGATGGCTCTGAAGCCTATACCAAAAGCGCCAGCCTTAACGTGGACGCGCTGGGCGTATTGCGCACCAGCACCGGCATGGCGGTATTGGGTAACGGCGGCCCGATCGCGGTACCGCCGGAAGAACAGATCGAAGTGGGCCAGGACGGCACCATCAGCATCCGTTCCCTCGGCCAGGCGCCATCGGTGATGGCGGTGGTCGACCGGATCAAAACCGTTAACCCGGGCGCCGCGGAATTGACCAAGGGCACCGACGGCATGATCCACACCAAAAACGGCCAGCCTGCCGCGGTGGACGGCGCCGTATCGATGACCTCCGGTTTCCTGCAAGGCAGCAACGTCAATGCCGTGGACGAGATGACCCAGGTAATGGCGCTTTCCAAGCAGTTCGAGATGCATATCAAGATGATGACGACTGCCAAGGAAGACGATGAAGCTATGGCACGCGTCCTGCAAATGTAGTGGTAACTCACCCTTTTATTGACACCACAGGCGACGCAAACCCGGCGCCCGAAGGAGAACACCATGCTTCCAGCACTATACGTCAGTAAAACCGGCCTGGCCGCTCAGGACACCAACCTGACCACCATTTCCAACAACCTGGCCAACGTTTCCACCACCGGCTTTAAGAAAGACCGTGCCGAGTTCCAAGACCTGCTGTACCAGGTAAAACGCCAGCCGGGTGCTCAGTCCACCCAGGACAGCGAATTGCCTTCCGGCCTGCAAGTCGGTACCGGGGTACGCATCGTCGGCACCCAGAAGAACTTCACCGCCGGTAGCCTTCAGACCACCGACCAGCCGCTGGACATGGCCGTCAACGGTCGCGGTTTCTTCCAGGTGATGCAGCCTGACGGGACCATTTCATACACCCGTGACGGCACCTTCCATTTGAACTCCGATGGCCAGATCGTTACCGCCAATGGCCTGGCGTTGCAGCCTGCCGTGACCGTGCCGGCCGATGCCCAGACCTTCACCGTGGGCACTGACGGTACCGTGTCCATCACCGTGACGGGCAACGCCACCGCTCAGGTGATTGGCAACATCCAGACCGCCGACTTCATCAACCCGGCCGGCCTGCAGTCCATGGGCGGCAACCTGTATCTGGAAACCGCTGCCAGCGGCGCGCCTAACGTAGGTACCCCTGGCCTGAACGGCTTCGGCACTGTGCTGCAGAACACCCTGGAAAACTCCAACGTGAGCACCGTTGAAGAACTGGTGAATATGATCACCACCCAACGCGCCTACGAGATGAACTCCAAGGTGATCTCCACCGCCGACTCGATGCTGCAGTACGTGACGCAAAACCTGTAAGCGCTGTTTGAGAACCCTTAACCGCTTGTTCGAATGCCTGAAGGATCAGTTACACCGTGAGGTCGGAGTCATGAATCGTTTGTCTGCTGTGTTGTTGTTGGCCGGAACCGCTTTGCTCGGTGGTTGCATGTCGCCGCCACCGAAGGCGAACGACCCGTACTATGCCCCTGTGCTGCCACGCACCCCACTGCCGGCGGCCAGCAACAACGGCTCGATCTACCAGGCAGGCTTCGACCAGAACCTGTACACCGACCGCAAGGCCTTCCGCGTGGGTGACATCATCACCATCACCCTGGCGGAGAAGACGTCGGCGAGCAAAAGCGCCAACTCGAAAGTGACTAAGAGCAGTAGCAACAAGCTGGGCTTGACCTCGCTGTTCGGCGGGGGCGTATCGGCCAATAACCCCTTGGGCGGCGGCGACCTTAGCCTAGACGCTGGCTACAGCGGCGACCGCAGCACCAATGGTGATGCCAAGGCTGCGCAAGGCAACAGCCTGACCGGCTCAGTCACCGTGACCGTGGCCGATGTGCTGCCCAACGGGATCATTTCGGTACGGGGCGAGAAGTGGCTCACCCTCAACACCGGACAGGAGCTGGTACGCATCGCTGGCCTGATTCGTGCAGATGACATTGCGACCGACAATACCGTGTCGTCGACCCGCGTGGCCGATGCCCGTATCACCTACTCGGGTACCGGCTCCTTTGCCGAGGCCAGCCAGCCCGGGTGGTTGGACCGCTTCTTCGCCAGCCCGTACTTCCCTTTCTGAGCGCGCATGACCATGTTGAACTTCAAGCAGTTGGTGGCGGCATCCCTGTTGTGCCTGACCGCGCTGGGCGCCCATGCCGAGCGCCTCAAGGACATCGCCAGTATTCAGGGCGTTCGTAGCAACCAATTGATCGGCTACGGGCTGGTGGTGGGCCTCAGCGGCACCGGCGACATGACCACGCAAACGCCTTTCACGCTGCAGACGTTCAACAACATGCTGGCTCAGTTCGGCATCAAGGTGCCCGCCGGGACTGGCTCGGCGCAACTGAAAAACGTCGCGGCGGTGTCCATCCACGCCGATTTGCCGGCGTTTTCCAAGCCCGGCCAGACCATCGACATTACCGTGTCGAGCATTGGTAACTCCAAAAGCCTGCGTGGTGGCAGCCTGTTGATGACCCCGCTCAAGGGTATTGACGGCAACGTGTACGCCATCGCCCAGGGCAACCTGGTAGTAGGGGGTTTTGACGCCGAAGGCAAGGACGGCTCGAAAATCACCGTGAACGTGCCCTCCGCGGGCCGGATTCCTGGCGGCGCAACGGTAGAGCGTTCGGTGCCGAGCGGCTTCGACCAGGGCAATTTCCTGACCCTGAACCTTAATCGGCCGGACTTCACCACCGCCAAGCACATCGTTGACAAGGTCAATGAATTACTTGGCGCGGGAGTTGCAAGTGCAGTGGACGGGGGATCGGTTCGGGTAACCGCGCCGCTTGATCCCAATCAGCGTGTGGACTACCTGTCGATATTGGAAAACCTTGAAGTAGACCCCGGCCAGGCCATGGCCAAGGTCATTATCAACTCTCGGACCGGCACCATCGTGATCGGCCAGAACGTCAAGGTTACGCCAGCGGCAGTCACCCACGGCAGTTTGACAGTGACGATCACCGAAGACCCGATCGTCAGCCAGCCCGGGCCGTTGTCCGGAGGCCAAACCGCCGTAGTTCCACGCTCGAAGGTCAGTGCCGAACAGGAAGCCAAGCCCATGTTCAAGTTCGGCCCCGGAACCACGCTTGATGAGATCGTGCGTGCCGTCAACCAGGTTGGCGCCGCGCCCAGTGACCTGATGGCGATACTTGAAGCCTTGAAGCAGGCCGGTGCCTTGCAAGCCGACCTGATCGTAATCTGAGGTGATGCAGCATGGACATGTCTTCTGGTGGCGGCGCTTCTGGTGTGAGTTCTTCAGGCGCTGATTCTGGCGCCTATACCGACCTTAACCGCCTGAACTCGCTGAAGGTAGGTGATCGCGACAGCGAAGCGAACCTGCGCAAGGTGGCTCAGGAGTTCGAATCGGTGTTCGTGGGGCAAATGCTCAAGTCCATGCGTTCGGCCAACGATGTGCTGGCCAAGGACAACCCCATGAACTCCGAGGCCGTCAAGCAGTACCAGGACATGTACGATCAGCAACTGTCGGTGAGCCTGGCGCACCAGGGCAATGGCATTGGCCTGCAAGACGTGCTTATGCGCCAGCTATCGAAAACCAAAAGCGTGGCCCATACCGGCGCTAACCCCTTTGCTCGCCCCGACCCTTCCCAGCACGCCCTTGGCGCGGTGCGCAACGGTTCGGTCGAGGCCCAAGCCGCGGCAGCGTCCTCGCGCAACGACATGGCCCTGCTCAACCAGCGTCGCCTGGCGCTGCCGAGCAAGTCCGTGGACCGGCTGCTGGCGGGCATTGTGCCGGGCGACACCCAGGCGACCAAGGCCAACACCCTGGTCCGTGGCGACGCACCCCATGCCAACCTGCTGCACCCTCAGGCCACCCATAACCGTATCAACGTGCCAGGCACCGCCCCGGCCAGCGTGGAGGCCGCGGTTGCAAACCGTGCTACTACCGGGCAGAACGACGGCCAGGCGTCCTCCGGCACCGCCTATGGCGACTGGACCCAGCCCTACGCCACGGCGCCCAATGCCCCGGCGGACGGCACCCGTACCTTGGCCCAGGTACCCCTGGCGCCAGGCAAGGCGGCGTTTGCCAACCACGAAGAATTCATCGCCACCATGCTGCCGATGGCCCAGGAGGCCGCCGCGCGCATTGGCGTAGACCCGAAAGTACTGGTGGCTCAGGCCGCCTTGGAAACCGGGTGGGGCAAGTCGGTGCTGCGCCAGGGCGATGGCGCCAGCAGCCACAACCTGTTCAACATCAAGGCAGGTTCAAGCTGGAAGGGCGAGACCGCCCGGGCCGTGACCGCCGAATACGAAGGCGGCCAGGTGGTCAAGGAGACGGCGCAATTCCGCGCCTACGACTCCTTTGCTGACAGCTTCCACGACCTGGTTAACGTGTTGCAGAACAATGATCGCTATCAAGGTGTGGTCGACGCGGCCGATAACCCAGAACAGTTTGTTAAAGAGCTGCAGAAGGCTGGTTACGCGACCGACCCGCGCTACGCGAGCAAGATCGCCTCGATCGCCAAGCAGCTTGAGAGCTACGAGAACTACGCCTCGAGCGGCTCCTCCACGACTTTATAAGGTTTGAACCATGGCGAATCTGATCAACATCGGGCTGTCGGGGCTGTCTACCAGCCAGGCCGCGCTGACCACGACCAGTAACAACATCTCCAACGTGGGCACTGCCGGTTATTCGCGGCAATCCACGGTGTCCAACGCTGGCGCCTTGCAAAGCATCGGTGGCGCGGGCTACGTGGGCACGGGAACGACCTTGGCCGAAGTGCGTCGGATCTACAGCTCCTACCTGCAGAATCAGGTCGCCAGCAGCACCGCCTTGAAAGCCGAAGCCGGCACCTTGTCCACCAACGCCGCCACCATGGATTCGTTGCTGTCGAACAAGACCACTGGCATCACCTCGGTGCTCTCGGACTTTTTCAAGTCGATGCAAACCGTGGCATCCACGCCTAGCGATACCGCGTCGCGCCAGTTGCTAGTGACGGCCGCCAATACCCTGACCAACCGCTTCAATTCCATTGGCGCGCAGATGTCCACGTCCAACACCGACGTGAACAGCCAGTTGTCTCAGCTTTCCGAGCAGGTCAACAACCTGAGCAAGTCCGTGGCTACGCTTAACCAGCAAATCGTGGCCATGTCTGGTACCGGTAGCCCCAACAGCTTGATGGACTCCCGGGACGAAGCCGTGCGCCAGCTCAACGAGTTGGTGGGCGTGACCGTGCAGCAGCGCGACGGCCAGTACGATGTGTACCTGGGCACCGGGCAAACGCTCGTGTCCGGTACTTCGGCCAACACCCTGACCGCCCAGCCCGGCAGTGACCCTAGCCAATACGCGCTGACGGTGAACTACGCCAGCTACAGTACCGACGTGACCTCGGTGGTCAGCGGTGGGCAGATTGGCGGCCTGTTGCGCTACCGCAATGAAGTGCTGCAACCGGCCCAGAACGAACTCGGCCGCCTGGCCATGGTGGTGAGTGATTCGATCAACAGCCAGCTGGGGCAGGGCGTCGACAACAACGGAAATTTCGGCAGCAGCCTGTTCTCCA
This sequence comes from Pseudomonas artemisiae, assembly GCF_057128685.1. NCBI lineage: Bacteria > Pseudomonadati > Pseudomonadota > Gammaproteobacteria > Pseudomonadales > Pseudomonadaceae > Pseudomonas > Pseudomonas artemisiae. Next base: position 13,648 of record NZ_JBSKHS010000008.1, on the reverse strand, counting down.
GCATCAACAGCGATGTGGCCGTGGCCACTCGCAGCCAGGCATCGTCACGCAACAGCGACGGCTCCGGCAACCTGAACGTGACCATTACCAACAGCAGCGCGCTGACCTCGTACAACTACGCGGTGAAGTTCTCTGACGCCAACACCTACACCGTGACCCGTTCCGATGGCACTTCCATGGGCAGCCACTCGTTGAACGAAGACCCGGCGCCAACCATCGATGGCTTCACCCTGGCGCTCAAGGGTAATGCGTTGGTCGCAGGGGACGCCTTTACCGTAACGCCGACCCGCAATGGCGCCGAGCAGATCAAAACCGCCCTGACGGACGTTTCCAAATTGGCCTTCGCCGGCCCTCTGGCGGCCACCAGCAGCTCGGGCAACAGCGGTAGCGGCAGTGTGACCCAGCCCACCCTGACCACCCAGCTTAACGTGTACGACTCCGCCGCCCTGGCCAAGGCCCAGACCGGCATCGAGAACGGCCTGCCGGTCAAGCTGGTGTTCGGCTCGGCCAGCAACGGCGCCCAAGGCTACACCGTGTTCAACGCCAGCGGCGCCAGCATTGGTAGCGGCACCATCGTGCCCAACCAGACCAACACCTTGAATGTGTCGGTGCCTATGGTCGATGACAGCGGCAACCCTATGCTGGGCGCCGATGGCAAGGCCATGAGCGCCAGCTTCCAGATGAACGTCAGCGGCTCGCCCGCGGCCAATGACAGCTACACCGTGGCCTTTAACAGCAACGGCGCTTCGGACAACCGCAACGCCACGGCAGTGATTGGCCTGCAGACCGCGAAAACCGTAGGCACCAATAGCGGTGGCGGTGGCGTGAGCATGACCGGCGCTTATTCCAAACTGGTAGAAGACGTAGGCGCTAAAGCAGCCCAGGCCAGCGGCGACGCGACCGCGACCGCGGCCGTGCTTAGCTCCGCCACCGACAGCCGCGACTCCGTGGCCGGGGTAAACCTGGACGAAGAGGCCGCCGACCTGGTCAAGTTTCAGCAGTACTACACGGCGTCATCGCAGATTATCAAAGCTGCGCAGCAAGTTTTCTCCACCCTGCTCAACGCCCTGTAAGGAGCCCACGACATGCGTATTTCTACAGGCCAGTATTTCGCCAATAGCACCACCACCTACACCAAGAATTTTGGGGATACCTCTAAGACCCAGGACCAGATCAGTTCGGGTCAGCGTATCCAGACCGCCTCGGACGATCCCATAGGCGCCGCCAAGCTGCTGCAATTGCGCCAGCAAAGTGGGGTACTGGACCAATACAAGGCCAACATCACCAGCGCCAACAACTCGCTGCTGTCTGAAGAGAGCGTGCTGTCCAATATCAGCACGGCGCTGCAGCGCGCCCAGGAACTGGCCATTCAGGCTGGCAACGGCGTGTTGACTGACGATGATCGCGTGTCTCTGGCCAGCGAAATTGGCCAGATCAAAGAAACCGTCTATGGGTTGCTCAATACCAAAGACGCCAACGGCCAATACCTGTTCTCCGGCTCCAAGAGCACCACGCAACCTTACTTGCCTAATAGCGACGGCTCCTACACCTACCAAGGTGATGAGACTCAGCTCAGCCTGCAAGTATCGGATGCGCTGTCGGTAGCCACCAATGACACCGGCTTTAGCATCTTTGACTTGTCCACCAACGTAAGCCGTACCCAAACCACTCAAACGGCCCCAGCCACGGTGGACGGCAAGCTGTCGGTGAGCAATGGTCAGTTGGGCGCGTTGACGACGTACAACGAGAAGTTCGCGCCTGGCCAGCCCTATACCCTGACCTTCACCAGCGGTACTCAGTACACCGTCAGCGACGCCCAGGGTAACGACGTAACGGCGCAAACCGGTGGCAAGGGCAGCTACAACTACAACAAAGAAGGCGGTGACAGCATCAGCCTGTACGGCGTGACGTTCAGCGTGGACACTAACGTGGACAAGAGCGAAGACGCCAATGCGGTACTGGCCGGGCGCACCTTCAGCCTTAAAGCCACGCCGGATTCCATCACCGCCAACCGCTTGGCCAGCAACACCTCAACCGCGCAAATGACCGCGGGTTCCGTGACCAATGCTGCTGTGTATACGGCAGGCTTCCCCACCAACGGGGCGGTGATCAAGTTCACTAGCCCGTCGGCCTACCAGGTGTTCGCCCAGCCGTTGAGCGACACCAGCAAGCCAGTGGCCAGTGGTAATTATGACGGCAGTGGCTCGCTGACCACCGCAGGGGTAACGTTCAACATTAGCGGTGCCCCCGCCAGTGATGACCAGTTCACGGTGAGCGCCAACACCCACAGCACCCAAAACGTGCTGGACACCCTGAACCAGTTGCAGGTCGCGCTCAGTACGCCTACTGCCAACAACCCGGCGGCGCAGTTGAAATTGCACAATTCTATCGAGTCGGCCATTGGTAACCTGCAATCGGCGGATAACCGCATCGAGGTCACTCGTGGTTCCATCGGTGCCCGTGGCAACGCCCTGGACATTCAGAGCGCGGAGATCGAAAGCTTGCAGATTGCCAACGCCAGTACCCAGTCCCAGATCGGCGACACCGATATGGCCGAAGCGACGTCCAAGCTTACCTTGCAGCAGACCATGCTCCAGGCCGCCCAGCTGTCGTTCGCGAAAATCTCGCAGTTGTCGCTGTTCGACCGGTTGTAATACCTGTTCGCATAGCAGCCGAGCTTGCTCGCGTCGGCCTTGCCACGGTGGTGAACCCAGCCGCGGCCAAGGCCTGCTGCTACGGGATCTGCGGGCTCAACGTCCTCTGTGGGAGCTGGCGCTAGCCAGCGAATGATCAGCCACCGCGCCTGCCTTGGGGCCCATGGCCCCGATCAATCGGCAAACGTTCCACATACCTTCCTAACGATTCCCGCCTCCCAGCCGGTTTTACGGCACTCGTTTTGCAACCCCTGACCCATGGCACCGTTGCCGTCATTTTTCTGGCCGAGCGTGGGTTATAGCGGCCATCAGGCGAGTTTCCAATGAGATCGACACCGCGGGTTACCCTTGCTGTTCTGGTTCAGGACGCTACTCATTTTTACCGGGCGCTGCACAGTGCACTGGGGCAAACCTACCCTGAGCTGGAAGTGATCGTTAGCGACAGCTCCGGCAACCCCGAGGTTGCTCGTATCATCGAGCAGGCCCGAGGGCAAACCCAGGTGCCGATCAAGCACCAGGCGCATAAGCGCCCGCTGGCTTACCCCGCGGATGTACGCTGGGCGCTGGAGCAAGCAAAAGGGGAATTCGTCAAATTCCTGATCGGTGATGACTGGCTGCTTCCGGCAGTGGTCGCGCGCCAGGTAGACGTGCTGCAAGCCTACCCGGACGTTGGGCTATGCGCGGCGCAGCGCTGGCTGGCGGACCCGGACGGCATCGTGCTGCCAGCTCGCGTGGAAAATACCTCGCTGTTCACAAACGACGTAATACTCAAGGGCGGGGACCTGCTCTCGTTCTTCGAAACCTGGCCGATCAATTTCATTGGCAGCCTCAGCGCCACCTTGTTACGCACCGCCTACCTCAAACGCGTGGTGCCTGCCCTGGCCAGCGCTGGTAGCGAACTGGTGCTGAATTTTGACCTGGCCTTGTATGCGAGCATCTTGCGCCATGGTGACCTGGCCTTGGTCTGTCAGGTGCTGTGCGCCGAACGTTTGCACTCCAGTCGGTATGCCAAGGTCGATGTGCACGCCCGCCGGGCGTTGGAAAAAGCCGTGGTGGTTCGGATGATCGCCCAACTGGGCGGTGAACGCGCGCCCTGGCCGGGCTCGGTTCGCCTGACCGGGTTGAGCTTGCCGCCTCAGCCACAGGATGCGCGGGACTACACCGAATTTCCCATGACTCGCCTGCTGCACGTGCAAACCCTGACTCAAACCGAACGGGTGGGCAGTAGCGCCCGAACCTTTGTCGAGATGTACCGTGAATGGCTGGCCAGCCGAGACTTCCCCGAGGGTTCTGAAGCCTTGCTGGAGGAGCGTGTGAACGGTTGGGCACGGCAGCCACAGATCATGCCGGTGATCATTGCCCGTAACGGCCCGGAGGCGCTGGACGCCACGCTGCGCAGTATCGCGGCGCAAAGCTATGGCGCTTGTGGCTGCCTGGTGTTGTCCAGCGATCAGCTGGAGCTGGAAGGGCGCGGTGAGCATGTCTACGCTCCCCTGACCCCCACGTGGGGCGCCCAGCTCAACGAGCTGCTGGTGCGGCTAGAGGGCTTCGATTGGTTCTACCTGCTCGAAGCAGGGGATACCCTGAGCCGCCATGCCCTGTTGCAAATCGCTGAACGCATCGCTACCGGTGAAGGCATACAGGCTTGCTATAGCGATGAGGACCGTGGCGAGTTGGCCGGTAACCCGGAGCCGGTGTTCAAGCCGGCCTTCAACCTGGACCTGCTGCATGCCTACCCCTATGTAGGCCGCGCCATTGCCTTCTCACGCCAGGGGTTCGCCGACGTCGGCGGTTTCGACGCCGCCACGTTGGACGCTGGGGCGGCTGACCTGTTGCTGCGCATGGCCGAGCACTATGGCTTGGCCAGCGTCGAGCATGTGGCCGATGTACTGCTGCATGCAGGCCAGTCGTATGCCAACTGGTTAGCGCAAGCCCAGGTCACCGAAGGGCATGCTCAATTACTCGCGGGCCACTTGAACCGGCTTGGCCAGGCGTTCGAATGGCAGCCTGTCCAGGTGGGCGGCTTTCGGCGAGCCGCTTACCTGCATGAGCAGCAGCCATTGGTGTCCATTCTGCTGCTAAGCCTGGATGACTCAGCGCTGATGCAGGCCTGCCTGGATAGCCTGCTGGAACAAACCCGCTACAGCCACTACGAAGTGCTGCTGGGTGTGGAAGCGAGCGCCAGTGCCGAGACTCACGCCTGGTTGCAGGCGCTGGCAGCCATCGGTGGCGGGCGGATTCGCGTGCAGGAACAGCCCGCCGGGCAGGTGAAGGGCGTTCGTTACAATGCCTTGGCCGAACAGGCCCAAGGCGACTACCTGCTACTGCTCAGCGCTGATTGCCGGGCCATCGAGCCCCAATGGTTGGACGAACTCCTGGCCTGTGGTCAGCGCCCGGAGGTAGGCGTCACAGGCGCTAAACTCCTGGGCCCGAGCGGGCGTATCGAACACGCTGGGTTGATCCTAGGCATGCGCGGTATCGCCGGTTCTCCTTTCTTGGGCGAGGCACCTGGCGCGCGTGGCTACCTGCAGCGCCTGGCGGCCCCGCAAAACTACAGCGCGGTCAGTCAGCATTGCATGCTGGTGCGCAAAGGGCTGTTCGAGCAATTGGGCGGGCTGAGCGATGGCGCGGTCGGCGAGCAATGCGCGGACGTCGAGTTTTGCCTAAGGGTAAAAGATGCCGGCGCCTTGATCGTGTGGACGCCCCAGGCGGTGCTGGGCTACCGCGCTCGGCCGCAAGCCCCACGGGAAGGCATGCCCACCTTCGAAGAGGCGGCCACCGAGGCCTATCGCCGCTGGTTGCCTCGGCTGGTGGCTGACCCTGCCTACAACCCCAACCTAACGCTCAACAGCGCCAGCTTCGGTCTGGATGCCGGCCTCAAGCGGGATTGGCAGCCCTTCGAGCAACGCCTGCGCCCACATTTACTCTGCCTGCCCATCAACCCTGGCGCGGTGGGCCATTACCGGTTGATCCAGCCGTTCCACGAGTTGGAGCGGGCCGCCATGGCCACGGGCCTGGTGTATTACGGCGTGCCTTCGCTAGTGGAAATGGGCCGGATCCGGGCTGACTCGGTTATCTTCCAGGGTCGTTATAGCCGGCGCGCCTCTGAGGGTATTGAGTCCTTCAAGCGGTACACCTCGGCGTTCAGGATCTTCGAACTGGACGACTACCTGCTGGACGTACCTGGGGCCAATGAACACAAGCGTTTCCTGGCCAAGGAAATCCAGGCCTCGTTGCGCCACAGTGTTGGCCTCTGTGACCGGTTGGTAGTGTCCACCCAAACCCTGGCCGAGGTAATGGCTGACATGAACGGGGACATCCGCGTGGTGCCCAACATGTTGCCTCCCGATCGCTGGGTACACCTGCAAGGCCAACGGGGTACCGGCACCAAGCCGAGGGTGGGTTGGGGCGGCGGGACCAGCCATACCGGCGACCTGCTGTTGATCAAAGACGTGGTCAAGGCACTGGCCAACGAAGTGCATTGGGTGTTCTTCGGCATGTGCCCAGACGAGCTACGGCCGTACATCCACGAGTACCACGAGCCGGTGTCCCTGGAAAAGTACCCGGCCAAGCTGGCCAGCCTCAACCTGGACCTGGCCGTGGCACCGCTGGAGCAGCACATTTTCAACGACTGCAAAAGCAACCTGCGGCTATTGGAATACGGCGCGTGCGGCTTCCCGGTGGTGTGTACCGAAACCCGCAGTTACCGCGGCACCTTGCCTGTGACCTTGGTCGCCACCAACAGCACGGAGGAGTGGATTGCCGCCATCCGTGACCAGTTGGCCGACCCGGCCGCCAACGCTGCAAAGGGCCAGGCCCTGCGCCAGACCGTCCACCGCGACTTCATGCTCCATGGCCCGGCGCTACAGCGCTGGCTGGATGCCTGGACCTGCGCCTGATACCTATTAAAAGGAGCTTTCATGGGACCCTCGGCACTGGTCAGCATCGTAATACCGGCCTACAAGCCCACCTTCTTCGAAGCGGCGCTGCGCAGCGCCTTCGCCCAGGACTACCCCTCGGTGGAAATCGTTATCGGCGATGACTGCCCTACCGAGGCGGTGCAGGCTATCGTCGAGCGGCTACGGCCGCACAGCCCCTGGCCTATCGACTATGTGCGCAACACCGTGCAGCGTGGTGAGGCGGGGAACGTGACCGAGGGCGTGCGCCGCGCCCGAGGCACCTATATCAAACTGCTCTACGACGACGACCTGCTGATGCCCAGCTGTGTACGCCGCCAGGTGGAAGCGATGGAGGCCTATCCAGGCCTGACCATGGTCACCGCCCGCCGACAATTGGTCGATGAGCAGGACCAACTGCTGCCTGATACCTATGCCACGCGCTTTCCTTTCGCCGAGAGCACACGGGTGCATGGCGCGGATCTGGCCTCCTTCCTCGGCGAGTACACCTACAACTTCATTGGCGAGCCTACCTCGGTGCTCTGCCGCCGAGCAGACTTGTTAGCCTTTGGCGACGGCCTCTTCAGCCTGGATGGCCAGGCCATCTCTTGGGTCGGGGACCTGGCCATTTACGTCAAGCTGCTGCGCCAGGGAGACCTGGCCATGCTGGACGAGTGCTTGTCCAGCTTCCGCGTATCCGTGCACCAATCCAGCCAGGGCGGGCGGGATGACCACAGCGGCCCGCGGGCCTTTCATCAGCTGTTCAAGCAGCTTCTGCAGAAATTGGGCTGGGTCCGCCCGGCGCAGCATAATGCGCAAGTGCGGGCAGCGCCCTTGGCAACCAGGCTCATGGCCGAAGAGGGCACGCCGGTGGACCTGCGTGGCTGGCTCCATGAGGTGCTGCCAGGCTTTGCCCAACCCGCGTTCAAACACTGGCTACAGGCTCGGCAACTAGGCCCGGCGCGCCAGGCCAAGATCGATGCCTACGCCCAGGCCCAGGGCGCCCCTGCGGTATTGGTGGTCATCAACGACCTGGCCAATGATGAGCGCCGCTTGCTGCACAGCCTGGCCAGCCTGGATCGACAGGCGCCATTGCTGGCCAATACCACCGTGGTGATACTCTCCAGCCGGCCTAACGTTGGCAGCGGCCGTGTGGAAGACCGTTTATATTGGGTGAGCAGCGATCGCGGGCAGCGGGCCGGCCACTTGAATCAGCTGGTGGACGAGCTGGCCTTTGACTGGGTGATCAGCCTGGACGCCGGCACGCGCTTCAATGCCGATGCGCTTAGCGTTACCTGGGTAGAGTTGATGAACAATCCCGCCTGCCCGGCGATATTTTGCGACCAGGTGTACCACGATGGTCATGGCGGCTTGTGGCCGTTGCTGCGTGGTAATTTCAACCTCGACCAATTCCTTGGCGCACCAGCGGCCATGGCTGGGCACTGGCTGTTCCGGCGCGATGCCCTGCTGGCCATGGATGGGTTCGATGGCAGCTTGCCTGGTGCCCTGGCGTTCGACCTGGCCTTGCGCCTGATCGAAGCGGGCGAGCTGGGCTTTGGGCACATCAGCGAGCCTCTGGTGACGTGCGAAGCTTTGCCCTTGCAGCCCTGTGAAGACGAACGCAAGGCGCTGTTGGCGCATCTACGGCGTAGAGGCTATGCCCAGGCTCAGGTGCAGGAAGCCAGCCCACGGCAATACCTGCTCGATTACGGTCACCTGGCCCCAGGCCAGGCGGCGCCCTCGGTGGCAGTGTTGATAGCCGCTGAAGGCCCATTGGATACCCTCAAGCGTTGCGTCACCAGCCTGCGGGTGCTGGGCAGCTACCCCCAAGCCCAGGTGGTGCTGGTGGAAACCGAGGGGACTGGCGCTGAAGCAGGTACCTGGATGGACGATCTGGCCCGTGAAGCGCCCAAGCAGGTGCTGGCAGTGCGCAGCCCTCGGCCCTTGGCGCATAACACCGCCCTCAATGGCGCGGTAGAGGCGCTGGACCATGATTATCTGATAATGCTAGACCCCGCCTGCATCCTGGTGGAGCCACAGTGGATCGAGCTGCTGCTGGACCAAGCCATGCGTCCAGAGGTCGGGGCGGTGGCCGCCCGCCGGGTGGAGCGGGGCGAGCGGTTGCAAGACACTGGCATTCGTCTCGGGCTCCGGGGGCCAGCGAGTACTGCGCTACTTACCCGCCAAGAGGGGCCAGTGGAGTACCTGCAGGTGCAGCGCAACGCGGTGGCACTGTCGGGGGGCTGCCTGATGGTTGCCCGGGCGATCTTTCGCCAGGTCGGCGGTTTGGATGAGCAGCGCTTCGGGCAGCGTTGGGCCGATACGGACCTGTGCCTGAAATTGCATTGGGCCGGTTACCTCAACGTATGGACGCCACGGGCCTGGGTGGCATTGACCGAACCTGTACTTCAGGCCGAGGCCAGTGCCACCACCGCTGCCGATACGCAAGCCATGTATGCCCAATGGGGCGCGTCCCTGGGGCGTGACCCCTATGCCAGCCATCTGTACGCCCTGAGCGGCAATGGCTTTGACTTCGACCCCGACGCGCAGATTCTATGGCGGCCCTTGGCCTTTGCTGGCTTGCCTGTGGTCATAGGCGCGGGCCACCCTGGCGTGGCCGACCCACGTATCGGTCAGCCGCTGCAAGCATTGCGCGCGGCGGGCCTGCTAGAAGGCGGTTTGGTACCCGATGCGCCAGGGATAAATGAGTGGCTGCGCTTGGTGCCGGGGGCGGTGGTGTTGCCCTTTGGTCTGGAACCACAGGATGACGGCCTGAATGCCATGGACGATCAACTGGTGCCATGCCGGCTGTGCGACTTGGCCCTGGCTGAAGACACCGCTCTTGCGCGGCGCCCCTTGAGCGAGGCGCTGGCAGGTTTCGATAAAGTGCTGGTTGCCACCGCCGCTCAGGCTGAGCAAGTGGGCCCGGCCCATGCACGGGTCGAAGTCTTGCCCCCCGCACTGCCGCCTGCCTTGTGGCAGGGCCTGGCCTCGGCCGCGGCCGACGAAGGTCAGCCACGCCTGGGCCTGGTGTGCGAAGCTCAGAGCACACTGGACCTGCCCCTGCTGGCCAGCCTGCTGGGGCGGTTTGCTGGGCGCGTCCGTTGGGTCGTTTACGGGCGTTTGCCAGAGGCCCTGCGCCCTTGGGTAGATGAATTCCACCCCGTGGTTGCACCGCATCGTTATCCCCACGCCCTGGCGAGCCTGGGCCTGCACGCGGCGGTGGTTGCCCCGGCAGCCGCTTTCCGCGCCTCGGCCCTGGCTGAGCAACGGGTACTGGAGCATGGCGCCTGCGGCACGGCGGTGCTCAGCACTCAGCCCTCGGCATGGCCGGTAAGCTTGGCCAGTGCCAACCTCGAAGGGCTAAGCGCTGCGATCGAAGGCTGGTTGAGCAACCCTGCCCAGCGGCAGCGCGAAGCCGCAACGCTGCGCACCCAGGTGCTGGCCCATGGGCTATTGGAGGGCGAACAGGCTCAGCACTGGTTAAAGGCCTGGTCACCCTTGATCGCCTGACCGTGCGGCCAGATCAGGCTGGCGCCGGGGGTTAGCGACCCTGGCGCAGCAATTGGCAAATGGTATCGACCACCTCGTCGGGCAGGTCCGGGTAGATTGGCAAGCACAGGATCTGCGAGCTGATCTGCTTGGCCACCGGTAGCTTGCTCAGGTCCGCCGAGGGCAGCCCACGGTACATAGGGAATTCACAGATCAGCGGGTAGAAGTACCGGCGGGCCAGAATGTCATGCTCACGCATCAGCGCGTACACCTGGTCCCGACTAAGCCCGTAGCCTTCGGTCACCAGGATGGGAAAATACGAATAGTTAGGCTCGTGGCCCTGGGGGTGGTTGAACATCTCCAGGCCAGGGATTTGCCCGATAGCCTCCCGATAACGCTGGTCGATGCGCTGGCGCATGCCCAGGGCGCGGTCGATGTGCTTGAGCTGTAACAGGCCGAAGGCTGCGTTGATCTCACTCATCTTGCCGTTGATCCCAGGGGCGACCACGGTCACTTCATCGGCGAAGCCAAAGTTCTTCAGGTAGTCGATGCGCTTTTTAGTCTTGGCGTCTGGGCAGACGATGGCGCCGCCTTCAAAGGTGTTGAACACCTTGGTGGCGTGGAAGCTAAGAATCGACAGGTCTCCATGGCGCAGGATGCTGGTGCCATCCTGGCGCACGCCAAAAGTATGAGCGGCATCGTAGATCACCTTCAATCCGTAGTTATCGGCGAGGGCTTGAATGCGGCCCACGTCGCAGGGCGTGCCGTAGCAATGCACCGGCAAAATGGCGCTGGTTTTGGGCGTGATGGCTTTCTCGATGCTGGCCGGGTCCAAGTTGCAGGTCACCGGGTCGATGTCCACGAACACCGGCGCCAGGTCATTCCACAACAGCGAGTGGGCCGTGGCCACGAAAGAGTAGGGCGTGGTGATGACCTCACCCGTGATGCGCAAGGCTTGCAGTGCCGTCACCAAGGCCAGGGTGCCGTTGGCAAACAAGCACAAGTGGTCGACCCCCAGGTATTCAGCCAAGGCGCTTTCCAGCTGCTCATGGAAGGGGCCACCGTTGGTCAACCGGCGGCTTTCCCACATCTGCTCCAGGTAAGGGAGGAACTCTTCCAGAGGCGGCAGAAGGGGGCTGGTGACCGGGATGACTTTTGACATAACCGAGCGACTCCACAGAGCAGGCCGCGCTCTGGGCAGGGCCGTCAAAAAAACGGCCCGCGGCGGCAATGCCAGGGCAACAGCAAATACTTTGCCAATGCCGAGATACAAGGCCAGAGGGGGGCTGAAGGCCTGACAGCGGCCGCAAGGCATGCCGGCATCAAGCAGGCGTTCCAGGCAGAGAGGGGCAGTCGCTGCGAGGCCGAGCAAGAGCTCGGCCCGAGCGTCGGACGGTTATATAAGCAGTTAAACCTTAAACCATTCGCTCTGCGTCGTTTAGGCTGCCGCGTGGCGAATTACCGGCTTCACTAAGGCTTTCATGCGCGTCGTAGAAACTGTCGTCGTCACTTTCTTCAGCGTCGGGCTCTACCGTTGGCCCGTCAGGAATAGGTACGCTGCCTTGTGTTTGGTCGATATGCTCAGGCCTGCCCAAATACCCGTCCAGCATCAATGAGGCGTTGTCCGCCACATGCTGGCCAGTAACAGCGGTCGTTACCCACGCCGGTATAACCAGCGCCATCGAACCCGCGACGGCAGCTTTGCCAGGTCTTGCTCTTTAGTGATCGGGCCAATTTCTCGGGCGTGTTCCGTGCTGGCTGAGGGCTGTACAGCGGGTTGGGCGGAACCTCCCGAGGGCTGTACATGATGGGTAGGGAGTAGCGTGTTGGTGTTTACAGATGCGTTATTGAAAAGTCTCATACTGGAGCCTCTCGTCCGTTAGAGCCCCTGTATGGCGCCAGCGGCGGATCGGTTCCATTGCTTCGACATTTTCATCAAATTTACATGAAAGTGTGCATCTCAAACCTTTGGCGCGGCGCCTTTGATACCGGGGGTTGGCCTGGTTTACGGCTACTGGCGCTCCTACGCTGGGTCGCTCATCATTAAATTCATGCCAGGCGGCGTGACCTCAGGGTCATTTTGCGCATCTTCACACTATTGTACTCTGGGGCTTCAAAGCCGATGGCTGCCTGTAGCCTTGGCCTTGAGTAGCCAACCGGGGTTTCGTCAGCGCTACCCCATGGGTGGCAGCGTGTATTTCTAGCATTCTTTTTTTGGGAAGCCAGGATGATTGGCATCAAGAGCATAGCGAGTTACGTACCGGCCCAAGGCCTGGACAACTACGCGCAAGGTGCGAAATTTGGCAAAGATGAAGACTTCATTATTGGCAAGATCGGCTCGGCCTTTCTGCCACGCAAAGCGGCCGAGCAAGAAACCTCGGACCTGTGCGTGGAAGCCGTCAACGCCTTGTTCGCCAAAAACCCGGCCCTCGACCGCGCAACCATCGATGCGTTGATCGTGGTAACCCAGAACGGTGATGCCGAAGGGCTGCCTCATACCGCCGCCATCGTGCAAGACAAACTGGGCTTGCCCACCGGCATCGCGGCCTTTGATATCTCCCTGGGTTGCTCGGGGTATGTCTACGGCATCTATGCCTTGAAAGGCTTTATGGAAGCAGCCGGTTTGAAGAACGGGTTGCTGGTTACCGCCGACCCCTATTCGAAGATCGTCGACCCTGAAGACCGCAATACCACCATGCTCTTCGGCGATGCCGCCACCGCGACCTGGATGGGGGAGGGTGCGACCTGGCAGTTGGGCAAGAGTTTGTTCGGTACCGATGGCTCTGGCGCGCCTCACTTGAAGGTTGAAGATGGCACCTTCTTTATGAATGGCCGCCAGGTATTCAACTTCGCCTTAATCAAGGTGCCGGCTCATTTGCACGAGCTGCTGGAGATGTCCGGTTTGACCGCCGCCGACATCGACGCGTACTGCATTCACCAGGGCAGCGCGGCTATCGTCGATGCCGTGGCGCGGCGTTTCGAAGAAGATCAGCCCGAGAAGTTTGTGAAGGACATGATGGAAACCGGCAATACGGTGTCGTCCAGTGTGCCTCTGCTGTTGGAAAAACACCTGTTCGACAGCAGTTGGAAGCGTGTGGCTATCAGTGGTTTTGGCGTAGGGCTGTCCTGGGGATCGGCTATCCTTTATCGGGACTGACAGGTCCCAGTCACTGGCAGGCCCTGAGTGAAGCTTCACCGCGCCTGCCATGGCTTTCCAGGCGCGCGGGTGGCTAGGGCCGTGTACCGCAACGCAAACCTTGCAATGCCATTTTTGTGTAGCCCTATCTAAGTTACCCCCACCTATGTATACAACTTGCAGCGACCGCTAATTGCCAAGACAGTCACATTTTGTTTTCCCGTCACGCGTTTTCTTAACGCCACAAGTGATTGAAACTACTGGCTAAAAATCGAATATCAAAAAAAATACGAAAAGCCCCTCAAGCAAGCGACTGACACGACGATAACTACTACGAAGGTTCTCTAGGCCATACCGGCTCAGACAGGGCCGGATAGCCAAGTACACATCACTCCCGAGGGATTCGTCATGTCGTTGACCGTTAACACCAACATCGCTTCGCTGACTGTTCAAAACAACCTGAACAAAGC